>DXZC01000074.1 GCA_019415505.1 Peptococcaceae bacterium
GGCCAAGAATTCTCCTTGTCAAAACCGGAATCCTGGCGGGAAAGGCATATTCCCGCTAACACATTATCTACTTCCAGCATATATATCTCTAATTCTTCCTGGGCAATAGCCAAAAAGGAGCTGTTACATATTTGAAAAGCGCTGGTTATGTTACCCGCTTCGCTTTCCGGGATAAAGATGACAATGCGGTAATCCTTATTAAAGTCTATTTGCCGGTTATTCTCAAAGTATTCTTCGTAATCCAGGGACGAGTATTTGCCCTTTAAAAGCTGGGCCAAAATATGGTCCAGAAGAATTTCATCCTGTAGGGAGTCGCAAATATGGTGGTAAGGTCTAATGGCCGGCAGTAGGGATTCTATATTTTTGCCCTGTTTCGGGGGGAGCCAAAGGTAAAGGCCCAGCCCCAGCAGGAGAATTACATTACAGCATATAAACAGCATTTGCCCTAAAAAAACCTGGTTAAAGACATTATCCTTGAGGGCAAACCAAAGGATAATTTCCGTTAATAAGTATATGAAGGCAAAAGTAATGGTGCCGGTTATCTTCCAGAAACCGGCCTTGTCTTTGCTGGGGGAAAATAATTCCCGTTTTCTTTCCATCGCTGGTTTTCCTCTTTTCAAGCTAATGTTTTGGCCTCTACTCTATTATAGTAAAAATTCCCGAACTATCAAGCCATAATTTTAGTTTGGCTGCCCCGCCGGTATAAATTTTAAAAAAAGGCGTTACCTTTCACTATATTTGTTATATAATAGTAGAACGTCAGGTTAGATTGACTGTTCCGGGTGGGCGCTAAAGCTCCCGCCTCAGATTAAACGGAGGCTCCTCTATGGATGCGGAAATGGAAAAGCTATTTTTTAACCAACTTTGTCAGGAAAATTACAAGCGCATATTGCAGTATCTGGTGGTTAAGGTCCATGATTACGATATAGCCGAGGATTTAATACAAGGTGTTTTTTTGGTGGCCTGGGAAAAAAGGGCAATTTTAGTCTCCCACCCTAATCCTCCAGGATTTTTGTATACAACTGCCCGAAATAAAGCCCTGGTTTATTTGCGCCAGCGGCAAAAGGAGCCTTTGCCCTTAGGGGAGGATTGGGAATTTCCCAGTGCGGAGGAGGATATTGACGACTTTTTGGCTGGAGAGGCGGATAGAGCCATTGACGAGGGGCGCTATATTCAAAGAGCCTTAGCTCCCCTAAATTACCGTGATAAACGCCTGTACCAGGATTTTTACTTGCAAAACCGTTCTGTGCGGGATATTGCCAGTGAAGAGGGGGTTGCCGAAGTTACAGTGCGTATGCGTTTAACGCGTTTGCGGCAAAAAGTTAAAAAAGAAACCAAAAAAATTTTTAATTATTAAGTTACCTGCGGCAAGTTTTAGCATATAGAGGCAAGGGCGTTTTTAAGCTAAGGCTTGCATTGAAAATATAAAATTATTGCAATAATTATTACTTAATGAAAAGGATGCTATTATGAATGTGAAGCTTTTGTCTGGCAGTAATTTAAAATGGCTGGCTATAATTGCCATGTTTATTGACCATTTTGCCGCAATTATTCTGAAAAACGGCTTTATTATGCACGCCCCTTACCAGATGTTTAGCGATAGTCAGTTTGCGGCGTTAGTCGGCTGTTATGAAATGTTTCACGCCATTGGCCGCTTGGCAATGCCCATTTTCTGCTTTTTATTGGTGGAGGGTTTTATACACACTAGCAATAAAAAGAGATATTTAGGTCGGTTGCTGGCCTTTGCTTTACTGTCAGAGATACCCTATGATTTAGCCTTTGGCGCCGGGGTTCTGGATTTTAACCAGCAAAATGTTTTATTTACCCTGTTTTTAGGCTTGCTTCTTCTCACCATTATGCAAAAGCTAGGTAATAAGGCTTTGGCCTTACTGCTCATGGTTTTCACGGCTGTGGCAGCCTATTATTTGAATTTGGACGGCAGCTATTACGGCATTGTGACAATCTTTTTGTTCTATGCTTTGCGCCATAACAATCTGGCTAAATGCTTGAGCGTAATTGCCTGGCAAATAGCAATATCCTTATTTTTTCAGGAGCCGCTTTTAAGCTGGTCAGCCCTTTTCGCCGCCTTGGCCGTGGTGGCGGTGTGGTTCTATAGCGGTAAAAGGGGAGGGGGCTTAAAGTTCTTTTTCTATATTTTTTACCCCGCCCACTTGCTACTGCTCACTATAATTACTAAATTTGTTATTATACCTTTCTGTTTATAAGAGAGGATAATGAAATACCGGTATAATAAATTTATGAGAGAAGTTAACTTCCGAAAAAGCACTTTGCTGCCAAGATGATAGGAGGATATGCCCATGGGTGCTGATATCTTTACCAGAGCCGCTTTGGAAAAACAATTAGACGAGGCCATTAAGGCGGGAAATGTTGAGCTGGCTGATAGGCTCTGCCGTGAATTGTCGGCGTATGAGGATTCAAGACCTCTGGATATGCCGGCGGATTTCCCCGACCAGGTGGCGCGCCAAGCTGAGAAAGGAAGTAGAAAAATGAAACGTAAAACAACGAGAAGGTTAGTAGCCTCGGTTGCGGCCTTTGCCATAGTATTGTCCTTTGGCGTTACAGCCTATGCCCAAGGCTGGATAAATAACCTGGTTACTGTTTTTGAACAGGATAAAATGGTTGTAACCGGCGAGCAGGAGGTGGATTTAGAGCAATATAATAAGGAACGCGCTAACGCCACGGATAAAACCACAACTTATGCTGATTTTGCCACAGCCTGCGCGGCTTACAATCTGCCTACAGCCCTCCCTGAGGAGCTGACGGCGGCCAATGGCTACAAACAGGTTAATGAGGTTACAGCGCTTGAAGTTTCCGGACAGCATAACGCTGTGAACATTTTAGCCAAATATGAGCGGAGGCAAGAATCTATAGATATTAACTACAGTAAATCCGCGGATTTCGAGCAGTTTATTATAAATTACCAGAGCCACTCCGCTATTAGCAACCAACGGGAATTTATCTCCACCCAGGGCGACAAGTTTACCCTCTATACCTTAACTGCTGGTGATGATACCTATGAGGATGCGATTATCTCCCTTAACGATTATGTTTACCAGATATCCTTTAACCAGTGCGCTGACCAGACCATAGAAAAGATACTTAATTCCTTGGATTTGTCAGCGTTAAAATAGACCTACTCCGGCTAGTGCGGCGTTTATTGATTAACGCCCCACTGTATTTTGGGCCTTAGCATAAGGGAGAATTTGTGTTAATTGGTTAAAGCAATTTTTTCCTTTTGGCTGTTTTTCTGAGCCGGGCTGTGTTATAATATATAAATCAGTTAATTATTCCCAGTTTTAGGAGGAAAAGATGGAACTTTGTAACTTAAACTCAATATTAAAAAACAATTCTTATCCTGGCCGCGGCATAGTTTTAGGTAAAACCTCTGACAATAAGAAAGCGGCTGTTGCTTACTTTATTATGGGGCGCAGTGAAAACAGCAGAAACAGAATATTTTCCCCCTTGGCTGATGGTATTAAAACCGAGGCCTACGACCCCAGTAAAGTCAAGGATCCCTCGCTGATTATTTATAATCCCGTGCGGATTTTAAACGGCGCTACCATTGTTACCAACGGCGACCAGACTGATACTATTCACACTTATCTCCAGGAGCAGAAAACCTTTGAGGAAGCCTTGCGCACCAGAGAGTTTGAGCCGGACGCTCCCAACTATACGCCGAGAATCTCCGGTTTGCTCCAGGCTGACGGGTCCTATAAACTGTCCATTTTGAAAAGCTCCAACGGCAATCCCCAAAGCTGCCAACGCTTTTTCTTTGAATACAGCCAGCCTGTAGCTGGGGAGGGTCATTTTCTCCATACTTATATAGGGGACGGCAGCCCCATTCCCTCCTTTGTAGGCGAGCCTGAACTAGTGGCCATTGGCGCTGATTTTGATGAATTTGCCCAGGGAATTTGGGAGAGCCTCAACCCGGATAATAAGGTATCCCTTTACGTCAGCTTTATTGATTTAGCCACTGGGGCCAGGGAAACAAAAATATTTAATAAAAATGAATAAATTAAAAAGCAACCTCCTTTGCCTCTGGGTAAAGGAGGTTGCCGGCGTTTTAAGACAGATTATATGTTTGCTAACGCCTACAGGTTCACGTTGTTAGATTGGTTAGTCTGCCGGTACAACGGTTCGTAATATCAGTAATCCCCTTTTCACTATAGTGTTTATGCCTAGTGGTAAGGGGATTATTTTTTGTTAAAATATATTAGTTTTTTACAGACGAGCTTTTTCCCGCTCATAGTTTGCTTGCAATTTGAGGGCAGTAGTCTGTTGGCTAAAATTTTTATGCCCCAGGCTTTGCACGGGCATTATGCCCATGAGGGAATTGGTAATGAAGCATTCGGTGAATTTTTCCAAGGCTTGGTAATGAATCGCCGTTTCCGTGACTGGATAATTCTTTATGACATATTGCCGTAAAATACCATTGAGCAGCCCGCAACTAACTCTGGGGGTAAAAATGCCGCCCTCCTTGACAAAAAATATGTTAGTTACGGCCCCCTCCGCTATTTCGCCCCCAGTATTGAGAAATATCACTTCGTCAAACCCTCGTTCTTGGGCCTGAGCTTTCTCCCAAGCGTTTTCCCCTCGGTTTAAAGTCTTGTGGTAGGTAAAGGGAGACGTCTCGTTCCGCCGCACCTCGCTGAAGGTCAGGGTAAAACCTGGCGTATCTTGGCGGGTCTGATAGGGATTTTCCCGGCGGCTGAAAATGGTGTTTTCGGGGGATAGCGTTATTTTGAGAGCGCCGCTATAAGCCCCGTATGGTTCCAAGTATTCCGCCACCTCCTGTTGGCTGACGGCCTTATCCAGCTGAAAGTATTTAGCTGAAGCGTTAAGGCGTTCCAGGTGGCTGGCCAGGAAAACGCAATGACCTTCTACCACGTCTATAGTTTCAAATACGCCAATACCGGCGAAGTAACCGTTATCCGCTCTTATCTCCATTGCTACTAAGCCTCCGTTATTGTTAAGTTTCTCGTTACTGCAAAGGCTGCTGTTATTATCAAATTTCTCTTTATCGCCCAGGCTGCTGCTGTTGCCAAGCTTTTCTTTACCGTCCAGGTTGCTGCCGTTGCCAAGCTTCTTTTTACTACCCAGGCTTCTCTTTACCGCCCAGGCTGCTGCCGTTGCCAGCTTCACGTTACTGCAAAGTCTGCTGTTACTGCCAGGCTTCTTGTTATTATCGGTCCTTATGTTACTGTCAAGCCGCCATTAATGCAGAGCTGCCGCTACTGCCTGTTTTTTGTTACTGCAAAGCCTCCAGTATAGCTTTAGCCTTTTGTAGGGTTTCCTCGTATTCAAATTCCAATTCAGACTCAAAGGTAATGCCGCCGCCAACGCCTAAACGGTATAAGCCGTCCTGATAGAGGGCTGTGCGGATGATGATATTAAGGTCTAAGGAGCCGTCTAAGGATATATAGCCTAAGGAGCCGGTATATATATTTCTGGCGCTGTGTTCCAATTCGTCAATTATCTCCATTGCTCGGAGCTTTGGGGCGCCGGTAATGGAGCCGCCGGGAAAAGCGGCGGCAATGAGGTCCATGGCGTTTAAACCAGGCGCCAATGTGGCCTCAATAGTAGACACCAGGTGGAACACTGTTGCATACTCTTCTATAGCGAATAACTCCGTTACCTGTACTGAGCCGGGGCGGGCAATGCGGTTTAAATCGTTGCGCTCCAAGTCCACAATCATCAATAGCTCGCTTTGGTCCTTGCCGGAGTTGCGCAACTCCTCCTTGAGGGCCGCGTCCTCCTCTGGGGTGTCTCCTCTTTTTCTGGTTCCCTTGATGGGTCTGGTGACCACTACATTGTCGCGCATGGACATGAACCTTTCCGGCGAGGCGGAAATTATCGTGAAATCGCCATAATTCAAGTAACCGCCAAAAGGGGAGGGGTTTATATGCCTAAGCCGTAAAAAGGCGTCGTATGGCTTTCTGGCGCTCTTTACGGTCAGGTGCTGTGTTAAGTTGGCGATGTAAATATCCCCGGCCACAATATAGTCAATCATTTTATCTATGGCGGACAAATAATCTTCATGGCGGAAATTGGCTTGTACTTCAATCGGTTGGAGCTGCCTTGTCCAATCCTGATTGGTCGTGGTCTTTAAGCTGGCGATGCGGGCCGCCAACTCGTCTACTGCTATTTGGGGGCTTCTCAGATGCCCGTTGGCAATGAGAAACACCCTCTGGGCCCTAAGATCCTCAATAATTAATTCGTCGTAAAAATTCAAGATGCAAAGGGGTATGTCAACCTCAGACGTATGCCTGGTGGTTATACCCTCTTTTTTTAAGCCGTATTCATAAGAAAAGTAGCCGATAGCCCCATCCACCAACGGTAGGTCAGTGGGATTTTCCCGGCGATGCGCGGGTTAAATATTCCTTGAGGAATTGTTCAAAAGTGACTGTGGCTTTGCGGCCGTTGATGGTGAATTCCCGGCCCTTTACCAGTTTGAGATAGGGCCGCCTGCCGATAATGGTATAGCGCCCCAGGCTGTTCTCCAGGGAGGAATCGAGAATTACCGCGTCTGTCTCGTCCTTAAAAAGGGAAAATATTTCAATGGCTTTTTTATAGGGCTTTAGCTCTTTGATTACTTGTTGCATTGTTCTGCCACCACTCCTCTGTTAGTCGGGAAAAGTTCCCTAAAAGTTCATGCCCGCACTGGGTCAATACTGCTTCAGGATGAAATTGTACGCCGTAAATGGGATAGTCCCGGTGGGACAAGGCCATAACGGTATTGTTTTCATCATAGGCGTCCACCCTTATTTCCGGCGGTAAAGTTGCCGCGTCCACCACTAGGGAATGGTACCTGGTAACCTGTAGGGGATTGGGCAGGTCTTTAAATAGGCCGGCGCCGTTATGGGTTATGGGCGTAACCTTACCGTGAACCGGCGTTAGGCCCTTGCGGGTTACAGCGCCGAAGGTATGGGCGATTGTCTGGTGACCGAGGCAAACTCCTAAGATGGGAATTTTGCCGGCAAATTCCTGGATAATCTCCGGGCAAATACCTGTCTGGGCCGGGGTTTTCGGCCCTGGGGAAATCACTAAAGCCCTAGGCTGTAGAGCTTTAATATAAGCTATGCTCACCTCGTTGTTGCGCCTTATCATAACCTCCTGGTTAAGCTCCTGAAAGTAGGCGACAAGGTTAAAAACAAAGGAATCGAAATTATCCACCATTAAATACATAAAAGTCCTCCTCCGTCGATATATTTATTAGTGAAGGTTGTAGTTCTAGCCCTTGTTATTCTAGGGGCTAAAGAGTAGTCCCTTATAGGTATTTCCCCAGCTGAACTATACCTGAGCAGATTAGCAGGTACCCGCGGGGACTTCTGCCAGGTCCCTGTTAGGGTTACTTCCCGGCCAGAGAAAAACCGCCTGTATAAACTGGAGAAACATAAAGCCCTAAAAACCGGCTAGAAAAAACAAGGCCGCAGAAAAACAAGGCTAGAGAAAAGCAGGGCTAGAAAAAAACAAAGCTACAGAAAAACCTGCTAGAGAAAAACAAAAACGGGGAAACCCTTGCGAGTTCTCCCGTTTAAATATCCTTTGGTCGTTGAGAATTAAACCAAAACTATAAAAGTTTACTATATTCAGTTTTGTTATTCAGTTTTCAGGCTTATAAATCAAGCAATCTGTACAATACGGTAGCGGCTTCAGCTCTGGTAGCATTAGCTGTGGGGGCAAAGTTGTTATTACCTTTTCCGGTCATTATACCGGAGCCGACCATGTAGCTAACAGCGTCTCCTGCCCAGGAGTCGATTTTTTGCTTATCAGAGAAATTGCTGGTACCGGAGGTAAGGCTTAGTCCCTTGAACATAGCATAATTATAGAGGATTTGCGCCATTTCTTGCCTGGTAATTTTATCCTCAGGCGCGAAGCTATTGGCGGTTTTACCCTTAATTATGCCCTTTTGCTGGGCCCAATTAACATAGGTATAGGACCAATGGGAAGATTTAACATCACTAAACCTTTGGGTGGTGTAGTTGGGCACGTTATTACCGTTGTTAATGGCGTCTGTGCCAATCATCTTAATAAATTGAGCTCTGGTTACGGAACCCTCCGGCTGAAATGTGCCGTCTCCCATACCGTTAATTATTTTAAGGTTAACCAGGGCCGTGATATAATCATAAGCCCAGTGGGAGGTAGATAAATCCCTAAAGGAACCTGGCGAATCATTATTTTGCGATCCACCGTTCACTACTGGCGTGTAAACGGTATAGGTACCGGCATACTGGCCGCCATAGGGAATCACCCGGTTTTTGGCCGCGTAAACAGTGCTACCAGAGTACCAGGACCAGTTTTGCTCAATTAGGGTAAGTTGGGAGCCGTTGACACTTTTAATAACTGCATAGTGACCATAACTTTTGCCCCGTTGTTCAGCGGTGGCATAAATGTAGTCACCAGGTTTCGGTGAGGTCGTAACCTTGAATCCCTTTAATGAACTGCCATACACGGTTTTATAATAACGTGTAATGTATTCCGAGCATTGGAAGTCAGAACCGCTGGTTTTTGGTTCATAATAAGCAGGCACGTTATTATATGTATCTACGATCTGCTTATAGTAAGTAACAGCTACTCTGTCATAGCTAATACTGGCGTCCATGCCGGATTTGGCAGATGAGAGTGAGGATACACCCTCCTCGGTCTCCACTCCTGAGGGGTAATTTTCAGCTTCCATAGCGGCAAAAGCTTCCTCTGCTGATATAAAACCGTCATCGGTTTCCTTGGCCGCTATACTCATGGAAAGTGAAAGTATCATTACGAGAGACAGCACCGAGATTATTATCTGTTTCATGACAATCCTTTCTTATCCAATTGTAATAATGTGGTAATTATAATACAAATTTATGTAAAAATCAAATTTGCCTGTATAAGGCCGCTTTTTTAATGCAATTTTAATGTTTTTTTAATACTCTTTTTTTAGTCGTTTTATACATTTTCCCAGGTCAGGCGGCATTTGGGCCAAAACCGCGGTTTGGCTATTTTTAGTAAAAAAAATTATTTTTTGGCAATGAAGTGCCTGTCTGAGCATAATATCTTTGTGACCGCCGTATAAATCATCGCCAGCCAGAGGATGGCCCAAATAAGCCATATGAACCCTAATTTGATGGGTTCGGCCCGTTTCCAGTTTGAGACTTAAAAGCGTGTGGTCGCGAAAGCGTTCTAAAACCTGGTAATGGGTAACTGCCGGCTGCCCTAATGTAAAATCCACCTTCCTGGTAATTACGGAGCCGGATACCCTCATCAGGGGGGCGCTAACTGTGCCTTGGTCGGCGGTAAAGACCCCTTCCGCCAAGGCGATATACTCCTTTTTCAGATTTTTTCCCAGCTTAACCGCGGTCAGGCGGTTTTTGGCGATTAAGCATAAGCCGGTGGTATGGCGGTCCAGCCGCCCCAGGGGACGAAAGGGAGTATTGGGATGTAAATAGACAAAATAGTTGCCCAGCGCATCGCTAAAACCCCGGGCCGCCGGGTGCACTAAGATATTGTCGGGCTTGTCAAAGATTAAAACATTCTCATCTTCATATGCTATGGGAATATGTAAATCGCCGTTAGGCAGTAAGGGGGTGGATTTATCGGGAAAATCCACCTCAATTTTTTCGTTGGGGTAGACTGGTTCTATTTGCCGGCGAAATTCGCCGTTCACTGTTACGCCGCCCTTTTGCCGCAGGGTTTTAAGCATGCTGGCAGAGTAGCCTTGCTGCCTTAAAAAGCTGCCCAGGGTGGTTTCTGAATCTACATTATCTACATTGTAAAACTTTTTCATAAATTAGTTACCTTATATTAATCATCAGCGAGATTAAATAGTCTTTAAAACTGAAAATCATAGCAAATCTAAGAAATATGGTAATCTAAGAAATCATAACATTTCTTAGCTTTTGGTCTTTTATCAGCAGTTAAAAATATTTTGCCGTGACCTTATTAAGCCGCAATCCGCCGCCTTTGCCGGCCAGTGGCAGGCTGGTAAAAGTTGTCTCCTAAAAATCATACGCTGTATATTATGTTTATGATACTCCCCTTACTTCTACCAGGTCTTATGTTTCTGGTGGCGGCTTTTTCGCGCGGTAAATGGCCTTATTTTTAATGTATAAAATGAAGGCCGGTAACCTAAAAAGCCGGATAGAGCTTAACCATTTGTTTATACTATCAGAAAT
>DXZC01000075.1 GCA_019415505.1 Peptococcaceae bacterium
GGCCTTCTCACCGATGGGATTCATAATCTTTATGAAAACCCAGTGGTCTCGGCCTTGACCTGCCCGTTAAGCCCTCTGTGCTTTCCGGAAAAAAGCTGTGATATAATCATTGAGTTTGCCAGAGTGGGCTTGCCGGTTAACATTTTGCCCATGGCAATATCCTGCCAAACAGCGCCGGCAACTTTAAGTGGCACTTTGGTAATTAGCAATACGGAGTTTTTAGCCGGCCTTGCTCTTGCCCAGTTGACAAACCTTGGCGCGCCGGTAATTTACGGCTGCTCCAGCACTACTTTTGATTTTGCCAATAATGTTACGCCTGTGGGCTCACCGGAATTGGGTCTGTGCAGTGCAGCAGCGGCGGCAATGGCTAGGTTTTACCAAATTCCTAGTTATGTGGCGGGTACTTAGGCAGATAGTAAAACCAGTGACTTTCAATGTGCCCATGAAAAAACATTGACTACATTAACGCCGCTTTTTCAAAAAGCAAATTTAATTTTTGGCATGGGTATGCTGGAGATGGGGATAACCTTTAGCTTTCAACAATTAATTTTAGATAATGCCATTATTGATGATATAAAAGCTGTAACCTCTCAGACCAAGCTCCCGAACAATATGAATGAGTCGGCCTTTGTGAGGGATCTGGTGGCCTTATATAAGGGCCAAATTACCCCAGTTGCCCCTGAACATTACCGTAGTTTTTGGCGAGGCGTCGAAAATAAAAACGAACTGGAAAAAAAGGCAGGGGACATAGCAAGTGAAATCATCAATACCCATAAAGTAGAGTCCCTTGACCGGCCCATACTCAATCAAATGAGAAGAATTGTCCTTTCTGCAGAATGATTTGTTTTTTTGGTATATAAAAAAATCACAAAAAATTCAATAAATAACACAATACTATACATTGCATTTTGTTTTATAATCAAAAACAGAAGGAATGAAGTACTGATTTTAAGCCAAAAACAGAAAGGAAGGGTGGTCCTATGACACAGAGAAACCACAGAGCAAGTTACCTTCATAAGGAAGGATTTAACTTGAGTATGTACACAACTGATGAGTTACAACAAATTCATCTCGCAACCCTGGAAGTATTATGGGAAGAGGGTATTCATGTAAATTCCAAGGAAGCGCAAGATATATTCAAAGATGGTGGCGCTGTAGTAGATTATAGTACTGGTAAAGTAAAGATTCGTCCCTATATGGTTGAAGAAGCTATTAAAAGTGCGCCTAGCACCATTATTATGGCTAGCCGCGACGGCAAGCATGACTATGTGATGGATGGCAGCAGAGTTGGTTTTACAACCTTTGGCGCAGGGGTTACTGTTATTGACTTGGATACCAATCAACCAAGAAATTCCAACAAGCAAGACTTGGTCAATACCGCCATATTAGGGGATTACCTTGATACAGTTAGCGTTTACTCTCATTCAGTAACAGCTCAAGATTGCCCGGCTTCTTCTTGCGACCTCCATGAAGCGGAAGCGTTCTTAAACAATACCACCAAACACTGTATGCATATTGACCTTGCTCACAGTGAAAATATCCCTAAATATATTGACATGGCTGCAGCCATAGTTGGCGGGAGGGATAAATTATATGAGCGCCCGATTATTTCCGCTTTAACTTGCCCCCAAAGTCCTCTACAGCTTCACAAAATTACTTCCGACATTATTGTTGAATTTGGTAAAGTCGGCATACCTGTTAATGTGCTTTCCATGGCTATGTCCGGTGCGACAACACCTGTAACTATCGCTGGTACCTTAGTAGTGCATAATGCGGAAGTTTTGGCCGGTATCGTTCTTTCCCAGTTGGCCAATAAGGGTGCGCCGGTTATTTATGGCAGCTCTACCACCAGCTTTGACTTGCAGCAGGCCAGTGCTCCTGTTGGCTCTCCTGAATTAGGCCTTTGCAACGCTGGCGTTGCCGCTCTGGCTCAATTCTATAAATTACCCAGTTATGTGGCAGGTACTTAGGCTGACAGCAAATTAAGCGATGCTCAAGCTGGTCACGAAAAAACAATCACCGCCATGTTAGCTGCGTTGGCAGGCGCCAACATAATCTATGGTATGGGTATGTTAGAAATGGGTGTTACCTTCAGTTATGCACAACTTATGCTTGACGACTCCATTGCCAAGATGGTACAGCGTGTTGTCAGCGGCGTTGATGTAACTGATGACACTCTTGCTGTTGATGTTATTAAAGAAGTCGGCGGTGGCCAAGGCAAACAATTCTTGACCTGTCAGCATACCGTAGACTATATGCGGAAAGAACAGGTTCCTGGCGGTTTGTTTGACCGTTCAGCCCGGCAAACCTGGTTGGCGCTTACTGGTGGCAAGGATGTCGCTGAACGTGCCACCGAAAAGGCTAAGGATATCTTGGCCTCTCATAAGCCGGAACCTCTGGATGCTGTGGTACAAAAGGAAATTCGCCGTTTAGTGGAATCTGCTGAATAATGGATTTTATAAAGTAATTTTCTGTATCTCTTCTATTTCATTAAGACCTCAAAGGTATTGTCCTTTGAGGTCTTGTTTTATATATTTGCACATTAGGGCTTTAAGGAGGATGTTTAACTGTAAATGTACAAGGGCTGGCTCCATTTATTACTTTCATTTATTATTTTTTTGAGAAATATCTTTGGTATGCGCTCTTTTGACAATAAAGAGGGTGGCGCCAAAAATCGCTGCGATGAACCGTAAAGCTTATGGTCTAATTATAAAGACAGGGTAGCGGCCTTGCCTGGCCATTGGTGGCATTAGTGTAACAGTGGAGTTTTTCCAGTATATTGACGGTTGTTAATACCCTGTATTGATTTCTTGTCATACTGAGTCCTAAATCAACTTATAGAAATGGAGCGGCGATAGTAATTAGGCGCCTACCTATTCCGCTGATGCGACGATGCGGCGCATTTCCTTCTTTACCAATGGGTCTATCTGTTCCACTGTATGAGACGAGATTATTTCATCAGCTAAACAGTTAGCCCTGGCACTTAAATCTTCTAGGCTCTCATTACTAGGGAAAACTGGCGACATTTGGGTCTGATGCTCTACAAGATTGCAGTTATCTAAATATCCTGCGATAAAATTATGTAAGTCGTTAGGCAGATCTAAAGGGCTAGAGGATAAGAGGTCTTTCCGGGCCATAATTTTTTGCATGTTCTTTACAATAAAATCGTCGATAATTAATTGGCCAAAACTGAAGGTGATGCCCATCTCCAACATTCCCATACCAAAAATTATATTAGCGCCTGCTAATAGTGGTGGAAAGGTAGTAATGGTCTTTTCGTGGCCGCTCTGTAGGTCGCTAATTTTACTATCCGCCTAAGTTCCCGCTACATAACTGGGAATTTGATAATATTGCGCCATTTTTGTCGCCATAGCGCTACATAATCCTAGTTCCCAGCTGCCTACAGGCGCGGTGCAGCGAATCAAATCAAAGGCGGTGCTGGAGCAGCCATAAAAAATGGGAGTTCCGGGGGTAGATAATTCCGCTAAAACTAAACCTGCTAAGACCTCGGCATTATTCACCACCATTGTGCCGGCTAAGGTGGCCGGAGCAGTTTGGCTAGCTATGACCATAGGTAGAATATTTACCGGGAGGCCAACTCGACCCAATTCCATAATCACATCGCAACATTCCTGGGGGAAATACAGGGGACTTTGGGGGCACGTCATACCTGAGGCCACAGGCCGTTCAGGTAGAGAACTGACGCCATCTACAAGTAGTCCGACCATGGCAATATATTTTTTTATATTTTCTTTACCCCCCAGGTTCCCATGCATACAATGCTTGGTGGTATTACATAAAAACGCCTCAGCTTCATGGAGGTCAATGGCGCGGAAGGAGCAATCACGGGCTGTGAGGGCGTGGGTATAAACATCTAAGCTGTCCAAATAGTCGCTTAATATTGCGCTTTCCGCCACGTCCAATTTGGTGGAATCCCGTAGTAGGCCAGTTTTACGGTCAATAACAGAGAAGCCTGTACCAAAGGTGGTAAACCCAGTTTGAGTTGGACTTATCATATAATTCCGCTGTGGATCCCGGGCTGCCATGACAAAAGAAGAGGGAGCTTTTTGTAGCGCTTTTTCTACCATTTCCGGTTTAATATATACAGCCCGTTTTCCCTGGTCTACCTTTACGCCATGGTCTTGAAAGATAGCTAAAGCCTCTTCAGACTGGAACACGACTCCTTGGTGGAGAAGAATATCCAGGGTTGCGTTGTGTATTTTTTCAACTGCTTGCCAATCTTCTTCCCCGGAAGCCAAAAATATTTTTTGCGCCATATTTTATCACTCCTTAGTCTTTATGAGCGTCCCGCCAGCTTTTGGGGGTTACTCCTTCACATTTACGAAAAACATTGGAGAAATAGCTTTGATCGGAGTATCCCACCATTAGGGCAATATCAGCAATGCTTCCTTCCTGCCGCAGCAAACGCTTACTTTCAGATATGCGTATGCGATTGACATAATTAGTAAAGCTGAGCCCTGTTTCTTTTTTAAATAAGCTGCTGAAATAAGCCGGGCTTAAACCAACGACCCCGGCCACATCGGCTAAAGAAATATTGCTGTAATGGGCCCGGATGTAATCCATTGCCTGAAACACAATATCCTTATTGGTTAACTCCTTGCTGGACAAATAACTTTGGGTAAAACGGTCGCCCATATTACCTATAAGAAAGCTTAAATCCTCAGTATTATTACACTGCATAATTTTTTCCAGGTCAATGTATTGGGTGTTAAAAATTGTCTCTAAATGGATTCCCGTAGCTTGGGCCAGAGCCATAAGAGATTCAACATACTTCATTGCCCGATACTTCATTCGTTCAAAGGTCTTTTCTGTAAATATGGTATCTGCCATTTCCCCAGTGTACTTCTTCAAATCTGCATCGGTTAAAAGACTTGTTTTTCTTTGGGGTAGATAATTGCTGCTGATATCTAAATCTACTTCTGTTAGTAGCTGATTTTCCTTACCATATGTTTCTAGCCATAGCTCAACGCTTTGTAGCACCGATTCTTTGGCTGAATCCTTTGTCTCATTGTCTGAGTTGTGGAGAGAAGCCCTGGATAATAAGCCTTGAATTGCAATATCTAAAACCTCAAACATTGCCTTCACTTCTGTTTCATTTTTTACCTCTATCTCCTTTAATCTTTGCCGAATTTCCCTATACCTGGGCTTCAGCGTATAATTTAATTTTAAAATGTTATTGAGCATTAAGTCATCTGGCTCGCTGAATAACATAGGCCCTACGGTAATAAAATGGGGGGGTAAATCCTCATGTAAAATTGGATAGGTTATATTTATTAGGCCAAAAGGGCAGTAGTAGGTATAGGGCTTTTTTTTCTCTTCCGCATAGATGCAGTTGTGCAAATATGATTGCCGGCAAACCTGGTTGGTATCAAAAAAATGGACAAACCGGCAGAAATTGCTCCGGCTATCGTAGGAACAACCTCCCATTTGCCGCCCTGCCATATCGTAAAAATAACAGGGCACACGTAAAGCCAGGGAAAAATCAAGTAAAAGATGGTTTATTGTATTTTGGAGTGCTGAAAAATCTTTTTTAGCCACAAAAACGACTCCCTTTCATATCCATCCTTCATTACTGTTTAGAAATTAATAAACATGGTTTGCAATAGCAGCATAGTTGCCTCAAGCTTCAATATCTGGAGTGCAAACTGACGAAAAGCGTTAATTTTATGCGAGAGTGTAAATATATTGCCTGTAAGGATAGGTAATATTAACAGTAGCCAGGTTAATTACCCATAAAAAGAGGGAGAGCGCAAAAGCAGCCTTCTTACATCCTTGCTCAGGCAAAGGATGTAAGAAAACTGGACTTTTGTAGAGAATAATTTTAGCAATGGGGTAATATACCGAAAAGCCTAAAATTAAAGGAATTAATTTTGAGAAGGAAGTTTAGGTACATATGACTTAAGAGTTGTCGCTAATTGCTATTGGTTATGCTTTATTTTTGTAATAGTTCCAATGCCTTATTGACAGCCTCGGCAGCATCCTCAGCATAGGCGCTGGCGCCTATGCGGTTGGCCCACCTTTGGGTTGCCGGGGCGCCACCCACCATAGTTTGATATTTTTCGCGAATACCGTTCTTTCTGAGGGCTTCTTCCAGCAGCTTTTGCTGGACCATGGTTGTGGTTAATAAAGCGGAGGTGCCTATAATATCGGCCTTATATTCTTCCGCCTTGGCAATAATAGTTGGCACTGAGACATCGCGCCCTAAGTCTATAACGTCGATTCCCTGGGTACGCAAAATGGATACCACTATGCCTTTACCTATATCATGCACATCCCCTTCTACGGTGGCAAATATCATGGTGCCTTTTTTCTCCATTTTTTCATTATCAGCTGTAATTTCATCAATGTAGCTACTCATTGCCTTCATCATTTCCGCCGCTTGCATAAGCTCCGGCAGAAACAGTTCTCCGCGACCAAAGCTATCGCCTATTTCACGGATACCAAGGCTAAAGCCGTCGGACAGTAAAACCAGGGGATCTACCTTCTCGGCCTGGGCCTTTTTGATCGCGCCGATACCTCTCTTTTCATCGCAATCTTTAATGGCAGCTATGGCTTCTTTAATTAATGTATCTTTACTCATATTTTCATCTCCTAATCATTATTTCCCTAGATGTTTAAAGGGTAGCCCAGTTTTTAAATTTTGATACGGAGTTAATTTCAATATCTAAAATTTGTGCAATCCGGGCTTTTGCCATTAAGGCCACGGCTGATTCGGGACGGGCGTTGGTTTCGCCAATATTTAATTCATTTCTGATATCCCGCATTACAGAGGAGTCATGTATATCAGCTAAGCTAACCTTTAGCTTATCCGCTACATATTGTTTTGCCTCATTAATTCTTAACTTTTTGGCCATTTGAACGCGAGCTACCAGATCTCCGGCAGTTCTAATACCACTCATACCGGCGCAAACTTCATGGTTAATGGGCATGCCATAGCAATCGCCAACGCCTATCTACAAACCGTCGGCTTTAGCTATTTCTACTAAAGCTTTATCCGCCCGGGACGCTGCGTCCAGAGGCACAGAGTCTGTAAGGGGCATGGCGCAAACCCCCATACCCACATTGGGATGGATTGGAATGTTGCTGACTTCACTACAAGCTTTAATAAAGGTGCAAACCCGAGCAATATTCCAAGGGAAGGACATACTGCTATTGGTATTGACGGTAGGCCCGAAAATATCAACGCCAGCTTGTTCCGCAATTTTAACCTGTTGGTGAGGATAAAGCCCCGCTAGGCGTTGGCCCTCAAATTCCAATTCACCATGCATGCCCAGGAAGAATTCCCCAGCCATACCCGCTTCCACCGGGAAATCAGGATGCATTTCCTTGATTTTCTTTACTGCCAGGAAGGCGGCCAGGGCGTCGGCGTCGCCGGAAGCGCCTACTGTATCTAAATTAATGCCGTCAGCGCCGGCTTCGTACATTTTATGGGCCACGGTTACAATGTCCTTTACTGCGTGTTCTACTGCGATTTCCTGAGCTTCTTTTGCCTCGTCAATTTTTCCGGCGGGTAAAAGCTCCGCCCAGTTGCCTACCGGACCGTCGGGCTTGGTATAAAGTCCTAAATTGGGCATCGCGCCATAAAACACGGGAATAATCGTGTTAAGTTGGGCATGGTGCATGGCGCAAACTTCATCATGAATAATGGGTTTAATGGGTTTAAAGCTATAATCTATATGGGCCAATTCCGCTGTATCCATACAAAGAATCTTTTCGTCAATCATCAGTGCTGTGGTACGGTCTACTGATACGCCACAGCGGGTTGATACTTTTAGGGTGCCCTCGTCATTTGTCACCACAACCTCTTTACCAGGTTCTACTGTTGCAAATTTTTGGGGCATGGTGCAGATTTCTAAAAGATAATCTTGCTCTGAGGCAGATAAGGGTGGGATTTTCCCTCTTGCGGCGGCATCCTCCACCCCCTGGGCAATTTCTTCCTTTATTTCATCGGCTGTCATATAATCGCCATAGCCATCGCCATAACGAATAAAATACTTAGTCGCCATAATGTTACCTCCTAATTAAAAACTTTATAGGTGCCATGTAAGTACCGGTTTTTCTTTACCCTAACCTAGAATTTGTTGTATCCCTGTGAGCTCAACAAGGAGAACTTATGTATCTATCTCATATGTGTATAAAAGCACATAAGTTTTAAAAAGGAAATACTGCGGTATAAAAGCAATATTTCTGGAAAATAAGGAGTAATTCTAAAAAGGCTAAATTGCTTTCCTTTTATAGCTACACAGTATCATAAAGGAGGCCATGGTTATAGTAATTTTTTTTAATTGCTTTGTGATTTTTTTATAATTTTTTGCTCTAAAACAAAAAAATCATATATATTTTTTGCTTTATTTTTAATATATTATTCTTTCTTGGGCCAGCTCAAACCTAATATGTCCTCTACTGGGTTTATAATCTCCCAATCTTTACAGCTATTTTTCTGTTATTTATAGCGGCTTTTTGACTCAATACAAAAGTTTAAAGGGAGACTGCCTCCTCACGGAGCGTCTCCCTATATATTTTGCTGGGCAAGGTTTTCTAGCTGTATTTTTAAGTATTTATAAACTGGGTAATCAATTATTTTTCCGCCATTTGCTGGGGGAAACGCCTTCAAAGCGTTTAAAAACCTTAATGTAGTAGCTTTGGTCCGTAAAACCAGTATTTTGGGCAATCTCGGAGAGGGGCACTCCATCCCGTAAAAATTGCTTACTGGCGTCAATGCGTACCTTATTAAGGTATTCGGAATAACTTTGACCGGCGCATTTCTTAAATAGATAGCTTAAATAACTGGAGTTTAAAGCCACGTGTTCAGCAACGTCCTTTAAGGTGATAGCCATGTAATTCTGGCGAATATAGGACATGGCTGCTAAAATTAATTTGTTGTTTTGATGGTTGATTTTGCGGAAAAAAGCCTGCTGAAAACAGTCGACAGTATTGTAGATTACCGGATTTAAACTGGTGAAAGATGTGGCGGACAACAGCTTTTCAATATTCACATAATTTTGGCCAAAAACGTGCTCCTGATTGACGTTGCGTTTTTTAGCTGCCTGAATTAGGGCCAGAAAAAAGAGGGCTGCCCTATGGCGCGTTTCTTCAAAAGTTTCGTATTTAAACACTTCCTTGACAAAGTTGGCTAACAGCATTTCCAGCGCTTTCTGCCAAATTCCCGGCTTATCCTCATCCTCTAGGGATATCAGTTCCAGCTCCTTTTGAAAGGTCTGGGCTGCTGTTAAAAACTCAGGATAAAGGGTCAAGCGAAATTCTTGCCGTAGCTTTTCGCTAAGTATTATCAGGGTGTTCTCTTTTTGATTGCCCGATTGCCAATGGTAGCTGGCAGCGGGAAATACGGAGCGTTGCAGTGTCTTGCCTAAAGCGTTTACCTGGTCCTCACCTAAAAGGGGTACTCCCTGTAGCATTTGGTATATTTCCTGGGAGTGCGAGCGCAATAGGCGGCTGCGTTCTAAGAAGGTATTTATCAACGGTTTGTCCGGTGGCTCCAGGAGCAAAGGGCCTGATGAAACAAAGTAGACAGTATCCTCATCGGGGAAAATAGGCACAGCTATATTGATTAAACCAAAGGGGCAATGATATGTTTGGGCATTGCCTTCTTTCAGGGCGGGGCTACAGCTTTCCAGGTAGTCGTGGGTGCAAATACCGGCTTTGTCAAATTGCTGTATAAATTCACAAACATGGTGGCATTGGTAACAGCTTCTATCGCCAATGCCTTTGCCGGTATCGTCCAGGAGATAGCATTTTACCCCGGTTGCCAGTTCATAATCTTTTATAGCGGATTTTATTTGCAGTAGCTTCTTATTATTATTCATAACGCACTACCCACTCTCTATGCACACATAGGTTAAAATTTAACGGTTGTTAACTTTATTACAGTGAACGGTTGTTCATATGACTAAAAAGCGGAGAAAAGGAGTGAAAGTAATAGAGAAAAGTTTGCTGCGCGTCAGAGTATATATTTAAGAGTATCAAATATCATTTTCCATTATATTTTATTTTCATAATATATTATTGTAAAATTTTTAGGT
>DXZC01000076.1 GCA_019415505.1 Peptococcaceae bacterium
GGGCGGCTCTGTCGTTGTAATAGCCATCTCCCTGGAAAGCGTACTTGGCGTTGATGTAATCCTTATGAACATCTAATAGTGATTTACTAACGCCGTCGCCCTTAATGAGAATATCCATGAGGTTAATTACTTCGTCATAATTATGCTCATTAATGGAATTGCGCAATTCCTGGACCTTAATACTCCTTTGTTCCTCGCTTAAGTCGCTCGCAGATAGGGCTTTGAGATCCTTCATATCCGTGACAACTAAAGACATAGCCTTATCCAGTTCCAACATATATTGGGAGAGCTGGGCGCTGGCAATCTCTTCGGACATCTCGTCAAATTGGGCGTCCATATTTTTTTGTAACAGTTCTAACTCATTTAGAATTGCATCGAGCTGATCCCCAGTGTCGTCAAAGGCCATGTCAAGAATACTCATAACCATGTCAATACCCATCTTGCCCACTAACCCTGTAATGGAAGACCGGTGCATTTGATCTAAAATATCCTGATTCGTAGGGTCTAAGACCTTTAAGGTGTCCTCTGTCAAAACCTTAGTCACCAGCGGTTCCGGATCTGGCCCAGGACCGGGGTCTTGACCCGGCGCAGCCCAAACCCCATTGGCCAATACGGTAAAACTAAAGAGTATGCAACAAAAGGCAAGTATAAAAGACGCTGCATTTTTTTTCATACTAAAACTCCTCCTTCTTCTCTACTACTGACATCGTGGTAATAAGCCTAGCATAATCGCCGCCTATCCTCATGTCAAAGAGATTCCTGTCATAACAAAATGACAGAAGGATTAGGATAATACTTCAGATAGCGTTCTGGATGACTGATACCGAATATGGAACACACTTGCCGTATTGCCGTATATTGTGACAGAATGCCTTAGGTAATTTGGCATTCGCTGCTAAAGCTATGATGTCATGACCAGGCTTGGTATTATGTCAAAAAAATTCAGTATCTCAGAGTATTACTCTAAGGCGGGAAGGTGTTGGTATTATGCCACTGAGAGTATAACATCTGAAGATATTATATTCTATTTCTAGAATTAGCAATTAATATTAACGTTAAATTTCGCTACATAAATCTAAATTCCTACTTACTAACACAATCACTGATATTTTTTTAATAATACGGAAGGGAAAAGGCACTAACTTTTATAATAGAACAAATTAAGTTGAGAATCTAAATAGAAATTGAAACACGACATTTTTACATTTAAGATATACGAGGAAGATTGCTATACCTGGGATTCTCAGACGAAAGTGGGTGCAATTTTATTGCACAAACGCCTAATATGTAGTATAATAAATTGATAATGCGTACAGTCTGCTAATATATAGTGGGTAGATAGACAAGAACAGTTAAAGTAAACAGAAAAACTAGGGGAAAAATATGCTAAAATGGATTTCCCCGAAACTGCCAATATCAAAAAATAAACAAAAGTAAGCTTTTGTTTAATAATATAGAATTTAAAACCATTAATTTATGTACCATTAAGAATTTTAAGCCAAACAGACGCTTTAATTGCCTGGGCATTGAGCCAGGGTGAGGGTGTAAAAAATAAACCTTCATAATCAATAAATGATTATAAAGGCTTAAAATAGTTGGCGCGCCCAGCAGGATTTGAACCTGCGGCCTCCAGATTCGGAATCTGTCACTCTATCCCCTGAGCTATGGGCGCATTACTTATTTATTTTAGCTCAAATTTGTCAAGAAGTCAAATATTATTTAAAATTTTTAGTAAATGGAGAAACAAAAATGGCAAAAGAGATTTATGACGTTAAAAATCCCCAAAGCTTTTACAACATGGATGTAACCGTAAAGCTGGCAGTGGAAGAATTTCAAAAAGCTAATCTTGAGGAAATGATTAATAATTGTGACTTTACCCCAACTGAAGGGGGTTTTAAGGTACGTTTTATTAATCTCAATTTGCAGGTAGACTATCCCTCCGGGGACGTTATTAATAGCGATACCGGGGAAAAGGTTAATGATACTATTAAAGTTTTAGTATTGCACCATGCCGTATATTCCCAGGGCGGCGAATTGAAAGCAGATAAAATTTCTTACAAAGAATTGCCCGGCGGTGAAATCTATATAGATCCCTTTACCCGCCGCTGTCTCAATGCTTTGACAGGTATTTTCGGCGCGAATCTTGACGCCTTAAAAAAGGCTGTAGCAGCTACAGATCATACGGAAGAAAACCTAGGGGATTATAGCTGTACCATTAAAGTAATGCCCAAAGTGCCTATTACCTTAATAGTCTATGAAGCTGACGATGAATTTCCCGCTTCCTCTAACGCCTTATTTAACCAGGCGGCGGCAAACTTCCTCCACACTGAGGATTACAACCAAATAACCAGTTATCTGGTAAGTACTTTGAAAAAAATTGCATTTGCGTGAGGTAAATTAAATGAAATCAATAATTAAAGACGCTGGACTGGCCCCTGAGGGCCAACTGAAATTAGATTGGGCAAAAAGCCATATGCCGGTTCTCAACCTCTTAGTTGAGCAAAATAAACAAAAGCTGCCTTTCCAAGGTATGCGGATAAATATTTGTCTCCACATAGAAGCCAAAACCGGCTGCTTAGCTCTGGCTTTGCAGGAAATGGGCGCTACTGTTAGTCTGGCCGCTTGCAATCCCTTATCCACCCAAGATGATGTAGCCGCCGCCTTAGCGGATAAAGGTATTGCGGTGTTCGGGGTGCACGGCGCTGACGAAGAATTGTACGAGCGTTGTATCAGTGAATCATTGGCCAATAAGCCACAACTTATAATAGACGACGGCGGAGATTTAGTGCACTTGCTTCATACGGCAAGGCAGGAGCTTATACCTGCTATTATTGGCGGCTGTGAGGAGACTACTACAGGGTTGAACCGCCTCAGGGCCATGGCTGATCAGGGCGAGCTGTCCTTCCCCATGGTAGCTGTTAATGATGCTGATTGCAAACACTTATTTGATAACCGCTATGGTACTGGCCAATCAGCCTGGGCCGCTATTATGTCAACAACTAACCTTATTGTAGCTGGACAAACCGTGGTTGTAGCCGGTTACGGCTGGTGCGGTAGAGGGCTGGCTCTGCGCGCTAAGGCTTTAGGGGCTAGGGTCATAGTAACGGAAATTGACGAGGTAAAGGCTTTAGAAGCCCTTATGGACGGCTATGATGTAATGCCTATGGCGGAGGCGGCCAAAGTAGGGGACTTCTTTATCACTGTTACCGGCAATAGGGACGTACTTTCCGCCAAGGATTTCGCTGTGATGAAGGATGGCGCCGTATTGTCCAATGCCGGCCACTTTGATGTAGAAATCAACAAGGAAGAATTGCAGGACCTGACTGCTTCAATTAAAACAGTTAGAGAAAATATAGAAGAGTATCAGCTCAAGGACGGTCGGCGGTTCTATCTCCTGGGCGAAGGCAGGTTGGTAAACCTGGCCTGCGGCTTGGGACATCCTGTAGAGATTATGGATATGTCCTTTGCCGTGCAAATAGCCTCGCTCCTCTATCTCAAAGATGAGGGCAAAAACTTAAACCACCAGGTTATTCCCGTACCAGCTTCGGTGGATAAAAAAGTAGCTACCCTAAAGCTGTCCTCTCTGGGGAAAAATATCGATAAGCTCACTCCGGTACAGGAAAAATACTGGTATAATAAATAAGTATAAGAGGTAAAATCATGGTTTCAATTACCGCTGCGGAAATAAAAGCAGCTGTGGCCGCTTTGGCCATAGCCGCTAACTACGATTTAAGCCCTGATATATATCAATGTCTCAAGGAGAGCTTAAAAGAGGAAAAATCGCCTACTGGTTGTGATATTTTAAAACAATTAATTGAAAATGCCGATATTGCCACGGCGGAAAGAGTGCCCATCTGCCAAGACTGCGGTTTAGCCGTGGTCTTTGCTGAGGTCGGTCAGGACGTGCACATTGTTGGCGATTTTGAAGAAGCTATTAACGCCGGAGTTATTCAGGGTTATGACGAAGGATATTTAAGAAAATCCACCTGTACCGCCTTAACCAGGGAAAATTTTGGCAATAATGCGCCGGCTATAATACATACTAAATTGGTAGCAGGGGAATCTATTAAACTTACCTTGGCTCCCAAAGGCGGCGGCAGCGAAAATATGAGCGCCCTAAAGATGCTCCCTCCCGCAGCCGGGAGAAAGGGTCTAGTGGACTTTGTGGTGGAAACTGTACGAGCTGCCGGGCCTAATCCCTGTCCCCCCATTGTTATTGGCGTGGGTATTGGCGGTAATTTTGAAAAGGTGGCCCTTTTAGCTAAAGAGGCTTTGCTGCGGGAAATAGGCTCTCGCAATCCTGAACCAGTTATGGCCGATATAGAGGAGGAAATTTACAGAAAAGTTAACGCTTTGGGCATTGGCCCCGGCGGGTTTGGCGGTAGCACCACCGCCTTAGCCGTATTTGTTAACTCCGCTCCCTGCCATATAGCCTCCTTACCTGTGGCAATCAATATTAATTGTCACGCCGCCAGGCATAAATCCGTTATATTGGGAGGTAAAGATGAGTAAAATAATACTTACACCGCCCTTACAGCGGTCTGATTTAGCTAAGCTCAAAGCTGGTGATACCGTATATATCTCCGGTACAATCTACACAGCCAGAGACGCGGCCCACAAAAGGCTGGTGGAATTAACCAATAAAGGAGAAAAATTGCCCCTGAATTTACAGGGACAAATTATATACTACGCTGGTCCCGCCCCCAATAAACCAGGCAAGCCCATTGGCTCTATCGGGCCGACTACCAGCTATCGCATGGACGCTTACGCCCCCACCTTAATAGCGCGGGAGGGGCTAAGGGGTATGATAGGCAAGGGTAAACGCAATGAAGATGTGAAAAAGGCCATCAGTGAGTATGGCGCTGTTTATTTTGGCGCCACTGGCGGTGCCGCAGCCTTATTGAGTAAGTGTGTGAAAAAGGCTGAGGTAATTCTTTACCCGGAATTAGGCCCCGAGGCCGTGCGCCGTTTGGAGGTAGTTGATTTCCCTGTGACAGTTATCAACGATGTACACGGCGTTGACCTATACGATGAGGCTATAAAGCTTTACAATACTGAAGCAGAGAATAAATGATTTTAATTTATTTTTAATATTTCTTAAAGTTTACTCAAATGTAAGAAGGTTAATATATAGTTAACAAATTACATTGGAGGTAAAAATATGGTAACTTTAGAACAAGTAGAAAAATTAAGGGAGAAAGCTAATATCTCCTATGAAGAGGCTAAAGCAGTTTTAGACTCTGTTGACGGGGATATTTTGGAAGCCTTAGTAAAGTTGGAAGGCGAGGGTAAAGTTAAAGCCCCCAGCAATAACGGCAGCTATTCTTCTACTGAACAAGACAGCGAAGAAAAACAGCAGAAAAAACAGTACTACACTCCCCCGGATGATGACGGTATGGGTTTTTCCCAGGTCATGGGTAAAATAGGTAAATGTCTGGCGAAAATATTCAACAAGGGCAACACCAATTTTTTGGAAGTGCGTAGATTCGATAAAACCATTCTGCAAATGCCATTAACCGTTGTAGGTATTCTCTTACTATTTGCTTTTTGGGTTGTTATTCCCCTGATGATAGTCGGCTTGTTCTTCAACTGCCGTTATATCTTTGTAGGTAAGGATATTGAAAAAACTCCCGCTAATAGCGCAATGAATAAAGTGGCGGAAACCGCTGATAACATCAAGAACGAAGTTAAGACTGAAAGCGAAAATAACGAAAAGAAAGAATAATTAAAATGCAAAAAATCCTCATTGTCGAAGATGAAGAGAATATTGCCCGTTTTGTGGAGCTGGAACTAAAGTACGAGGGCTATGAAATTGATAAAGCCTATGACGGCAGGGAAGGTTTTAATAAGATTAAGGAGCATGATTATGACTTGATATTGTTAGATATCATGCTCCCGGTCTTAAACGGCATGGAAATACTTCGCCGGATACGTCAATTCTCCGATACCCCCGTTATCATGCTAACCGCCAGAGACAGCGTAGTGGATAAAGTCTCTGGTTTAGACGGCGGCGCGGACGACTATATCACCAAGCCTTTTGCCATAGAGGAATTACTCGCCCGCATCCGCGCAGTGTTGCGTGGCCGGGAGGCTGATAAGGGTAACGGCAAAAGCCGCGTATTAACAGTTGGTAAACTCTCTCTGGATATCGACAGGCGCATAGTTAAAGTAGGGGATTCGGAAGTTGAGCTTACTAAGCGGGAATTTGATCTCTTGCAATATCTCATGGCCAATAAAAATTTAGTACTTTCCCGTGATACCCTTTTAGAGAACGTCTGGGGCTTTGACTATTATGGCGAAACCAACGCCGTAGACGTCTATGTTCGCTACTTGAGGAGTAAAATTGAGGAACCATTTGGCCTAAAGGTCATAACCACGGTACGTGGGGTAGGTTATGTAATTAAGGATGAGTAAACACAATAGACGAAAAAAACGCAAGGAACATCGAAATAATGATTTTTCCCTGGTTGTAAAAATGAACAGCCGCCTTTTATGGCGTCTGTTTAGTCTTTTTTTGAACCTGGACATTATTTTTACCTTGCTTTTTTCTTTTTTCATCATTTACAAAGCTGAAACGGGCTTTACAGATATATATCAGGCGGCAGAATTATCCGTCTCCCAATCTGCCACAGGAGAGGAAACTGAATTTGTCCCGCCAGAGTTGTACGCCGGATATAGCTGGGAACAAGGTCCAAGGCCCCAGGGTTGGCAGATACCCCAGGCTATAATTTCCGCCGCAAATTCTGTGCTGTCCGATAGCCCCCGCTATTTTTATCTCTCCTCTGAGCCGGCAGAGGGAGTATTTGAAAATTTAACCGGCTTATCCTATGGCATATATAACGATGGTTTAATCCTGAGCTATGACATTGGCAAGGATTTTCGCCTGCTGGCCTTTATTCTCTCGGTCATTTTAGTTATAGAGGGTTTAATTTTCCTCTCCAACATAAGCTCAGGCGCTAAATTAATACGCAGCTCTTTAAAACCTATTTATGAAATTGAACAGGCGGCCCGCACTCTGAATGACGCTACCTCACTTTCGGAATTGACAGCTCTCACCGGTCGTATTAACATGATAGAGGCGCAAAACCTAAGCAGCCGCTTGTCGGTAGATTCAGCCCAGGAGGAGTTAAAAGGTTTATCCGATGCTATTAACGATTTATTAGAACGCATAGAGGAAGCCTACCGGTCCCAAGCTAGATTTGTTTCTGACGCCTCCCATGAGTTGCGAACGCCTATATCGGTTATTCAAGGCTATGTCAATCTTTTGGATCGCTGGGGAAAAAACGATCCCAAGACCCTGCAAGAATCTATTGACGCGATAAAAAATGAGGCTGACAATATGAAGGACCTCATTGAGCAGCTCTTATTTTTGGCTAGAGGCGATAATGAGGCCATGGTTATCCACCCTGAAGTATTTAACCTTGCTCTACTTGTTGAGGAAGTCTATCAGGAAAGCCAAATGATAGATCCAAACCATGAGATTATCTTTAAAGGCAGCGGCAGCAAAATTAATGTGGAAGGGGATATACAGCTCATTAAACAGGCTTTGCGTATATTCGTGGATAACAGCATTAAATACACGCCGGGCGGCGAGAAAATAACAGTGGCGGTAACCCAAATAAAAGACGAGGCCAGGGTTACAATTCAGGATAACGGTATTGGCATGGTACCTGACGATCTACCTTATATATTTGACCGTTTTTATCGCTCTGATGATAGCAGAGCTCGAAAAACAGGCGGCACCGGCCTAGGGCTTTCCATAGCCAAGTGGATTGTACATCGCCACGGTGGTCATATGGAAGTAATGAGTCGGAAAGATTTTGGTACGCGCATAACTGTAGTGCTGCCTTTAAATAAAGACGAGCAGACAAGCGGTTCTGAACAGCCCACTTCGTCTCCCCGGTGAAATACAAGCCATAACCTACAGTGTCGTTGATGAGTAAACTTAGATTTTCCCCCGCGATATCAATGCTTCCCAAAAGCTATTAGCCCCTAATATTACGGTTTTTTTCCACATTGATTTATGGCAACCAAAAGTATTGGATTACTGCCAGCGCCTCAAGGCGCTGGCTTTTACTATAAAAGCTCCGAAAATAAAAGCTCACAACTCCCCTAAGGGAGTTGTGAGTTAGCAAATAGTTTTTTGCAACCTTATTGGTCAATAACCTCTTTGGCCATAGCCAGAAAATCATCTTGGGTTAGGGAGGAATCAAAGGCCAGTATATCATAGGTTATGCCGTCCTGTACCCAAACAACGGACTGAACTTGCTGAATACTTACTTCACTGGTGCCAAAGGAAAAGATATATTTACCTGACTTTTCGTCCTCTTTATCCTGGTCTGTCATTACATAGTCGCCCGGTACATATTTGTAGAGGGCTGAGCTGTAATAAAGGTCAATATCATTATATGTTTCTGTCACAGCATTATCTTCCGGTATATCACTGCTCCATTTGGATATATCTAAACTAACAATGTCATCTCCCTTTTGATAATCGCAGCGTATATCCTTATGCTTATCCACTACATTATCATCAGCGTCAACTCCCTTAGACGTGCCCACAGTGGCGCTATCAAAGGTATAGCCATTGCTAAATTCCGCCGGTATTTTAGGCACATAGTTTAAATCCTCCTGGAGCTGTTCCTCTGTGGGTAATTGGGTCAAAGTATCGGCAGGTGAACTAGAGCCAATCAATTTGGTAATGGGGCCCGTCGCTAACAGCCCTGTACCTAGGGCTAACACTACAACCAGGGCTACAACAGGTACTGCGAACCGTTTTTTTATTCTCATTTTCTCTTTCTCCTTTACATCAGGAAGCGAGGCTAAGGTCGCTTCGATTTTTTTATGAAAACTCTCTGGTGTTTGGGGAAAGGCTTTTTGCCATTTTTTTTGCTGCATTATTACTCACCTTCTTTTAAATAAGTTTTTAACGACTTGCGTCCTTTGGCAAGGCGGCTTTTTACAGTGCCTTGGGGAATCTTTAAAATTTCCTTGATTTCTAATGTAGAATATCCTTCTACATAATAGAGCACAACGGCAAGGCGTATTTTAGGGGGAAGCAGAGAAATCGCCTGATATAAATCAGTATAATTTTCACCTTCCGCCAAGGGAATATTTTCTACAGTTTCTAAAGCAACATTGCTTTTCTGCTGCCGCCTGGTTTTGTAACACTCGTTAATAACAATGCGAACCAGCCAAGTTTGAAAATATGCCTTGTTTTTTAAAGTATTTCTTTTTTTATAAGCCTTTAAAATACCTTCCTGTACCGCATCTTCTACATCCTGTTCCTGGCGCAAGATTGCTTTAGCAACCCTATATAATGTGGCTTCTCCCTGCAGCACTAAGGTGGTAAATGTCTCTTTATCCAATGTACTAGCCTTTCCTTGACAAATTTGTAACGTTACTTTTTTTGTCTTACACTCTTTAGATACATTCTCAGCTAAAACGGTTCACTAATTTTAAAATATTTTTACCACAATTTTTAAGTTGTAATTATGAAGTATAGCATAAAAGCACAGTCTTTATCAATAAAACCCATAATTAAACCTGTTTAAGCTTTACCTTTCCAGTAAAATTTGTTATTATTTATTTATTATAGATAAATGGAGGCGGCAATGAAAAAAAGCCACGCTCGAATTGAGGAGGTACTACCTCAAAGTATTGCAGAAAAGCATAATATAAAATCCGGCGATATTTTAAAGAGTATCAATGGCCGCGAATTGCGCGATATAATAGATTATCAATTACTTACTGCCGATAAAAAATTAACTTTAAAGCTGGAAAGCAAAGGCGATGAACGCGGTATAGAAATAACCAAGGACTATGAGGATGACCTGGGCCTGGGCTTTGAAGCCGCCGTATTTGACGGCATTCGCCGCTGCCAAAATAAATGTATATTCTGTTTTGTCGACCAAATGCCCAAGGGCCAACGGGATACCCTCTATGTTAAGGACGACGATTACCGCCTGTCCTTTCTCTACGGCAATTACGTCACCCTCACAAACCTTAAGGAAGAGGATTTTCAGCGTATAATAG
>DXZC01000077.1:0-9329 GCA_019415505.1 Peptococcaceae bacterium
GCACAGATAGCGTATTCTTGGGGTTTATCCGCCCCTAAGAGGTAAACGAGAATAGCCCGCATAGCTGTTAAGCGGTTTTCCGCCTGGTCAAAGGCAATGGAGTGGGGGCCGTCCAAAACAGCGTCGGTAACTTCTTCCCCCCGGGAGGCGGGCAGGCAGTGCATAAATTTAACATTGGGTTTGGCTTTGCTGAGCATTTCCGGGGTTACCTGGTATTTGGGCATAAAGATCGCCAGGCGTTCCTCCCGGGACAATTCGGCGTTATAGAGGCCATACCAAACGTCAGTATAGACGAAATCCGCCCCGTCCATAGCTTCGTCCAGGTTTTCCGTCATATTAAAGGAGCCGCCGGATACCTTGCAGTTGGCGGCGGCGATATCCTGGAATTCCTGCCTTAACTGGTGGGTGCTGGGTCCGAATTGGGTGAAGTGCATACCCATTTTTGTGGCGATCATCGCTGTGGAAGCGCATACCTGAGTGGCGTCGCCCACAAAGGTAATTTTTAAATCATTGAATTTAGCGTTTTGCGGTTTATGTTCAAAAATGGTGGTAATGTCCCCTATTTCCTGGGTGGGGTGATTATAGTCGGACATAGCGTTAATAACCGGAATTGTGGCGTGTTGCGCCAGGTTGGCGACGGTGGCGTGGGAGTCCACCCGGGCCATGATAACGTCCACCAAACGGGAGAGAACTCTGGCTGTGTCTTCCATAGTTTCATGGCCGCCCAACTGAATTTGGCCGGGGGCCAGGTACTGGGCATGGCCCCCCAGCTGGGTCATGGCTGTTTCAAAGGAAACCCTGGTTCTGGTGGAGCTTTGCTCGAAAACCATACCCAAAGTTTTGTGGCACAGGAGGGGAGGGTAGTAGCCGTCCTTAATGGCTTTTTTTAAGGTGACGCCCAGGTGAATCATTTTTAAAATGTCCTGCTTCGAGTATTTTTCAGTGGTTACTAAATCTTTGTGTGTCATAATGGACCTCCAAATTTCTTTTGGTTATTATTCCCTTGGCACTGTTGATTATGTTACTTTGCCTATGGAATTTTATGACAAAAAAATATGCCCTACTGGGGGTTGTGCGGCTTTATTTTTTGTGTTACACTCACTACATAAAAAATACACATGAAGTGTATGTCAGAAGCAGACCCGGGAAAACTTAAAATGTACATTTCGGAGCATGGAGGTCCCTTTTTTAGGGGCGTTCTTTTTTTATCTCAAAAAAAATTAGAGAAGGTACGGAGGAGCAAGGATAATGAAGAAAAGACTGTTACTGGCGTTATGCTGCGTTTGCGCTTTGGCGTTGTTTGCCGCCTGCGGCGGCGATAATGCCGATGAGGGCGCTACCCCGATTAATATTGACGGCCAGACTGTGACTATTGCCATGAATACAGGTTCGGAGCCGGCGACCGGCTTTGACCCCGCCGCTAACTGGGGTTGCGCTGAGCATTGCCATGAACCACTGATTCAAAGCACCTTAGTGGCCACTGATTCGGATATGAATATTGTCAACGATTTGGCAACTGAGTATGGCGTAAGTGAGGATGGCCTGGTTTGGACCTTTAAGATTCGGGATGATGTAAAGTTTACTGACGGCGAGGCGCTCACCGCCTCTGACGTGGCCTTTACCTTTAACACCATCAAAAATTCGCAAAATTCCGAGCTGGATCTTTCCATGCTGGAAACTGTTACGGCGGTGGACGATACCACTGTGGAAATGACCCTCAACAAGCCCTTTAACGCCTTCCTTTATTCTGTGGCGGTAATGGGCATTATGCCGGAACACGCTTATGACGCCGCTACCTACCCGGAAAATCCCGTGGGCTCCGGCCGCTATATGCTGGAACAGTGGGATAAGGGACAGCAGATAATTTTAAAAGCTAACCCCGATTATTATGGCGAAGCCCCCAATATGCAAAAGGTGATAGTTCTCTTTATGGAAGAGGACGCGGCCTTGGCTGCTGTGAAAAAAGGGGAAGTGGACATTGCCTTTACCTCGGCAATTTACAGCGACCAGACTATAGACGGTTACAAGCTGGTTGCTATGAAATCTGTGGATAGCCGGGGCATCTCCCTACCCACCCAACCGGCGGGTAACAGTAAGACTGAGGAGGGAGATATGGTCTACCAAGTGGGCAACGACGTTACCAGCGATTTAGCGGTGCGCCAGGCGATGAATTACGCGGTGGACAGAGAAGCGATGATTGATAATGTGCTCAACGGCTACGGCACCGTGGCCTACACTGTGGCTGACGGTATGCCCTGGGCTTCCCCTGACATGAAGGTGGAGACCAACGTGAAAAAAGCCCAGCAAATTTTAGCGGACGCTGGCTGGCGGGACCAGGATAACGACGGTATTGTGGAAAAGGACGGTGTTAAAGCCGAGGTTAACCTGTACTACAGCGCCAACGACTCTGTGCGCCAGGCCATAGCTGCTGATTTTGCCAATCAAATGAAAGAAATTGGCATTGCCGTAAATTATCAGGGCGCTAGCTGGGATGATATTTATCCCCATCAGTACGCGGATTTGGTTTTATGGGGTTGGGGTTCCAACTCCCCGGCGGAAATGTATAACCTCTATTATAGCGAGGGTTGGGGCAATTATCCCTGCTGGTATGACGACACTGTTGACGGCTATTTAGACGCCGCCTTAGCTACCCCCACCATTGAGGAATCCTATGATTACTGGCACAAAGCCCAGTGGGACGGCACTAATGGCCAGGCTCCCCAAGGTATGGCTACCTGGGTTTGGTTCGCCAATATTGACCACCTGTACTTCAGCCGGGACGGCTTGGACACCGGCGCTCAGAAGCTGCATCCCCACGGACATGGTTGGTCCTTGGTAAATAATGTGGATAAATGGAGCTGGCAGCTGTAAAGGTCAAGGCTTATTTATGGGCCGAAACTTAATTAAACAGTATAAAAATCCTATTCCCACCCTGTTTCCCGGTAACGCAAAGCTTGCTTTGGCGTTGCGGCAATGGGGTGGGTCCCCCTTTGTGGGCGCTCCGCTTCTTTAAGGCCGCGGCGGAGAAAAAGAGGCTGGCGGCTAAAGGGGAGAGGTAAATCAGAGTAAATAAATGGCAGTTTATCTATGAGAGCAGTTTATAAGAAAGATTAAACTGAAAAATTTTAAGAACGGGTTGTATAAAAAGGTTTAATCTGAAAAAATAGTTGGAACGGTTTTATCGGAAAGTTTAATCTAAGATAATCGTAAGAACAGTTTAGAAAAAAGTTTAAGCTAAGAATCGTATAAACAGGTTTTATAGGAAAGTTTAATCTGGGAAAAAGTTGGCACGGTTTTATTGGGAAGCGTAATCTAAAAAAACCGTAAGAACAATTTTATAAGAAAAGTTTAATCTAAAGAACAGTAAGAACGGTTTTATAAAGATAGTTAAATCTAAAAAAACAGTTCCGAGCCGGCAACGGTTCGGAGGAGGAGCTATGAACACTAGGTATTTGTTAGGGTTTGCCGGGAAAAACATCGTAAAAGCCCTTACTTTGCTGATTGGCGTCAGCATTGTGGCTTTTACCCTTGTATCCTTATCCCCCATTGACCCAGTGCAAATGAATGTGGGCTCAACTGCTTACAGCACCATGAGTCCGGAAAAAAAGGCCCAGTTGGAGTCCTACTGGGGGGTAGATACCCCGCCGGTGGAGCGGTATTTAAATTGGGCCCAGGATTTTGTCCAGGGGGATATGGGCGTTTCCTTGAAATATAACCAGCCGGTGGCTGAGGTTATTGGCCAAAAATTTCTTAATTCCCTCTTGCTAATGGCTGTGGCCTGGATTTTATCGGGTATTCTCGGCTTTATTCTGGGGGTTGTGGCCGGCGCCAACCGGGGCCGGTGGCCGGATAAAATAATAAAGGGTTACGCTTTAACACTGGCCAGCACCCCCACCTTTTGGTTTGCCCTGATCATGCTGATGATTTTTTCCGTTTGGTTGGGCTGGTTCCCCTTTGGCATGAGCGTGCCCATTGGCGTTAGCGCCGGAGACGTGACAATTTTGGACAACCTTAGGCACTTAATTTTGCCGGCCTTAACCCTGAGCGTGGTGGGGGTGGCTAATATCGCCCTCCACACCAGAGAAAAGATGATTGACATTATGGAAAGCGATTACTTTCTCTATGCTGTGGCCAGGGGCGAAAAAAAATGGCGCATAATTCGCCAGCATGGGCTGCGCAATATTCTCTTGCCCGCTATTACCCTGCAATTTGCCGCGATTAGTGAGATATTCGGCGGTTCTGTCCTGGTAGAGCAGGTATTTTCCTACCCCGGTTTGGGACAAGCAGCGGTAACCGCCGGCTTAGGCGGGGACGTGGCCCTGCTCTTAGGCATTGCCGTAGTCAGCGCGGCCTTGGTGTTTACCGGCAACCTGATTGCCAATATATTATACGGGGTTGTGGACCCCAGAATCAGAAGGGGGCAGGTCAATGGCTAATAGTAACGCTTTACCGGTGTTGGCGGCAGCTAAGCGCCCCCGTTTTAACCAACGGAAGAAAACTATCTTCCTCTTTTGCTTTGCGGTGCTGTTTTTACTGCTTATCACCATTGCCGGGGTGGCCTTGTCCGGCCCCGCTATGGTGACGGATTTTAGTCAAAAGAATTTACCCCCTTCCCTGAGCCACATTTTTGGCACTGACGTTATGGGCCATGAAATGCTGGCCCGCACAGTGAAGGGGTTGTCCACCAGTATTCTCATTGGGCTTTTAGCCGCCACAGTCAGCGCTATAATCGCGGCGATTCTCGGCACTATGGCCGCTACCTTGGGGAAAAAGGTGGATTATGCTATAACCTGGCTGATTGATTTGATGATGGGGGTACCCCATATTGTTCTCTTGGTGCTGATATCTTACGCCCTGGGCAAGGGCTTTTGGGGCGTGACTGTTGGGGTGGCTGTAACCCACTGGCCCAGCCTGGCCAGGGTTATTCGGGGGGAAATTTTACAGCTTAAAGAGGCCCCTTATGTTAAGGTAGCCCAGCGGCTGGGCAAAAGCCGCTGGCGCGTCGCGGTGAAGCATATGCTGCCCCACGTGTTCCCCCAATTTGTGGTGGGCCTTATTCTGCTGTTCCCCCATGCCATCCTCCACGAGGCTGCTATCACCTTTTTAGGCTTTGGCCTGTCGCCGGAGCAGCCCGCGATTGGGGTAATTCTCTCGGAGAGTATGTCCTACTTATCCACGGGCATGTGGTGGCTGGCGGTTTTCCCCGGCTTAGCCTTAATACTCACCGTGGTGTTATTCGATACCGCCGGGGGCAGCTTGCGCAAGCTGCTGGATCCCTATAGCGCCCAGGATTAGGAGGTGGCTGTATGTCTTGTCTGGATCGAGAACATATTTTGGAAATTGAGGACCTTTCCATTGCTTTTACCCAATATGAAAAGGGTTTGCGGCAAATAGATTTACCTGTTATCTCCCGGCTCAATGTTTCGGTGCATAAGGGGGAAATTGTGGCGGTAGTGGGCTCCAGCGGTTCCGGCAAAAGCCTGCTGGCCCATGCGGTCATGGGTATACTGCCCCCTAACGCCAATGTCCGAGGGCGGATTTATTTTCAAGACGAGCTGTTGGACGCCGCGGCAATCAACCGTTTGCGCGGTCGGGAAATAGCCCTGGTGCCCCAGAGCGTGAACTATTTGGACCCCTTAATGAAGGTGGGCAAGCAGGTGCGGCAAAATAAGGGGGACTCGGAAACCCTGGCCCAGCAGCGGCGGCTGTTTCAACGCTATGATTTAGGGCCGGAGGTGGAAAACCTCTACCCCTTTGAGCTTTCCGGCGGCATGGCTCGCCGGGTTTTGCTGGCTTCAGCTTTAATGGGGGACCCCAAGCTGATAATTGCCGATGAACCAACTCCCGGCCTCCACTTAGCCTTGGCTAAAAAGGCGTTGCAGGATTTTCGCCGCTTTGCCGATGAAGGCAAGGGGGTATTGCTGATTACCCACGATATAGAGCTGGCCCTGGAAGTAGCCGACCGCATTGCCGTGTTTTACGCCGGTACCACTGTGGAGGAGGCGAAAACCGAGGATTTCGCGGCGGAAGCAACATTGCGCCACCCCTATACCAAGGCCCTCTGGCGGGCTTTGCCCCAAAACGGGTTTGCCGCTTTGCCGGGTAACCAGCCCTATGTGAAGGATATGCCCCAGGGCTGCCCCTTTGCTCCCCGCTGCCAGTGGTTTACGCCGGAGTGCCGTGGGGAAATTCCCTTGAAAATTGTGCGCTGCGGCACCTTCCGCTGCGTCCACGGCGAGGAGGGTGAACCCCATCAGCACCATCAGCACGGGGGTAAGTATCACCACCACCACGGAGAGGAGTGTCATACCCGATGATTTTGGCGGCAAAAAACGTCACTTACGCTTATAAAACCAACGCTGAGCCGGTAATACGGGATTTTAGCATCTCCATTGAGAGCGGCGAGCGGGTGGGTATTTTGGCGCCCAGCGGCTTTGGTAAAACCACCTTGTGCCAGCTTTTGGCGGGCTATTTAAAGCCCGACCAGGGGGAAATCCTCTTGGACGGCGCGCCTCTGCCCCGGAAGGGCTATTGTCCGGTGCAGATGATTTGGCAACACCCGGAGCGGGTGGTTAATCCCCGGTTGCGCATGGGGGAGGTTTTGGCTGAGGGCGGCGCTATCCCACCCCGGATTATAGAGGGCTTAGGCATTGAGCGGGATTGGTATAATCGCTACCCGGGGGAGATATCCGGCGGTGAAATGCAGCGGTTTTGCATAGCCCGGGCCCTGGGGGAAAATACCAGGTTCATTCTGGCTGACGAAATCAGCACCATGCTGGACTTGTTAACCCAAAGCCAAATTTGGAGCTTTCTCCTGGCGGAGGTGGCGGCCCGGGGCATTGGCCTGGTGGCTGTTACCCATAGCGACGCTTTAATGGATTTGGTGGCCACCAGGACTGTAAAGTTGTAAGGCTGGCGGCAGGATAAGACTAAAAGAAGTGTAAAACTATAAAAACTGAAGAGCTATAAATTAATTGAAAAACCCCGAAGATTACCTTCGGGGTTTTTCACGGTTTGAATATAAGCTGAGATTAGCTCTCTATTTAATTTTTCTCCATAATTATTGCATTATTGGTAAAGAATACTTGTCAACCTCAATTTCCGGTTACTACATTTAATGCAATTAAAATTATTACTATAAAGCATTAAAACTATCTAAGTTTTAATTGACCTTTGAGTTCCAAATCTTGAGACCATGGCGGCTGGAAATTAACCTTTAATTTTTCAGCCATAATGTTTTAAACCGGGGTAGTTGTCAATATTTTGCGCCCTGCATAAATCATTTCTTGGTTTCTTAATTAGGGGGCAGATGAGGAAATTTATTGTTATACTGTTGCGGCGATGGGCCCCCGTTGCCATGGTTCCGGGAGAGGTAGCGGAGGGCTTAGTCAAGGCCCAGAGTGTCGGTGTAGAGGACGTTGACGCCGTTTTTCTGGTAATTGGCCGCCTCTTGGGGGTCGTCAATGGTGAAGGCGGCTGTTAAAACCCCGCTGCGGTTCAGCTTGGCCACATAGCCCGCCCGGTCGGCATAGTATTGGCTGATGGTGATGGCCAGCAATTTGTGGCTTTGAGCAAAGGTTACCAGGGCTTCCACATTCTCCACCTCAGCAGGTCGCATTGTATAGGTGGTAAGTATAATATTGCTATAGCCCAGGGCGGCTACAGCCTCATATTCGCTATACTTGTAAATTTGGGGCAGAAAACGGTTGATAAGCTCCGGGTATTTCCGGCTGATAATGGTCAGGGCTGTGAGATTATCATCCTTGATATCGGTTATAATATAGGCGGTGGGGTTGTCCTTGAGCCATTGGGCTAAATCCGCCAAGGCCAGGGGCGTGAGGCCCTGGAACATCTGGGATTTACCATAGTCCTCTTTAAATTTTGCTAGGGTCATGGGGCCTCTGAGAGGATTAATATAATCCCAGTGGCGCAAGCACACCAGTTGGGAGTCGGTTGTCCAGACGAAGTCCACCTCTAAAAATCTTTGCTCGTGCCGCAAGCTGTTGTTAAGGGCTTCCAGGGAGTTGGAATACAGCCGTCCGTTAATAGACCCGCCGGCGTGCATAAAATATTTTAAATCCCGCCAGTTGAAGCCTAAGGCTTGGTAAGTATCCTTATCCTGCAAATAAACGGAGATTATTTTGGCGATTTCACCTCTCAGGGTGGAATTTTGAGGGCCAAAGCTCTGATCCTCGTAGCCCTCGATTATACCGCCTTTGGTCAAGGTGGTTACAGCTTCCTGAGCGTAGGGGGCAATGGCGGAGCTGTCAGTAAAGCTGATGGCTGGGAGGGCTTCTTTAATAGCTAAGCCCTCCACTCTGGGGGCATAGCGGCAGAGCATTACGGCAATGTCCTGGCGGGTTACTGGGGCGTTGGGATTGAATTTGCCCGCATTATCCCCCACCACGATTTTGTTTAAATAACCCCACTCCACATAGGGCAGAGTCCAGGAGGTGGTGCTAATATCCGGAAAAGAGGGGGTCAACCGCTGGTAGGGTGTGAGGTTATCCCCGGAGAGCCGGGCCAGGATAGCGACAAATTCCGCCCTGGTAACGGCGTCCAGGGGGCAGAACTGGGATTCAGTGCGCCCTTGGAGTATGCCTTGGGAGGCTAAGTCGATTATATACGGCTTGTACCAGCCCTCGATATCAGTAAAGGCTGTGTCGTTATCATTGGCTGCCTGCAACGGCGTGGCGGTTCCGAAAAGAGCTACCCCGATGACGCAGCAGAAAAGTAGCGCGGGGATGAGAGCAAAAGTGAGTTTTTTCATCATGTCCTCCAGGTTTTCGCTGGGATTTATCTATTTTCGTTCCATTATAGCATGAGTGAGGGAAATTTTTCAAGCTTAGCTGGAGGGGGGATTTTTTTAATAGTGTTAACGGGGAAACTTTTCGGCTGACGTGAGTTGGGAATTTTGCAGGTTAGCGTAAGTGGGGAGTTTTGCAGGTTAGCGTAAGTGGGGAGTTTTGCAAGTTGGCGTAAGAGGGGGAAACTTTCAGCTGGCGTGAGTGGCAAGTCCTGCAAGTTAGCGTAAGTGGGGAGTTCTGTGAGTTGGCGCGTGAGGGAGTCTTGCAAGTTGACGTAAGTGGGAGGAACTTACAAGCTAGTGTGAGTGAGGAGTATTGCAAGTTGGCGCATGGGGGAGTCCTGCAAGTTGACGTAAGTGGTAGAAACATACAAGCTGGTGTGAGTGGGGGAATCTTGCAGGTTGGCGTAAGTGGTGAGTTCTGCAAGTTGACGTAAGTGGGAGGAACTTACAAGCTAGTGTGAGTGGGGAGTATTGCAAGTTGGCGCATGGGGGAGTCCTGCAAGTTGACGTAAGTGGTAGA
>DXZC01000077.1:9429-9940 GCA_019415505.1 Peptococcaceae bacterium
GGGGGAATCTTGCAGGTTGGCGTAAGTGGTGAGTTCTGCAAGTTGACGTAAGTGGTAGAAACATACAAGCTGGCGTGAGTGGGATGTCTTGTAAGTTGGCGTAAGTGGTTAGTTCTGCAAGTTGTCACATGAGAGAGTATTGCAAGTTAGTGTAAGTGGGAAAATCCCTCCAAGTTGGTGAGTAGGAATTTTTCCAAGTCGTGATTAGGAGAACCTTGCAAGTTATGGTGTGTAGGAAATATTGCAATGAATCAATTATCTGAAAAAATGGTAATTAATGGTTAAGTTGTCAAGGCTTAACTTGGCGGCGGGGAATTTTTCCTTTTTATTTAGGAAAGGTTTTTATTTATCTATTGACATTCGCTGCTTTTTTTAATATGATAACCGTATCTACGGTATTGAATTAAAAACTGTTGCAAGTTTAGTATTATTTTATATTTTTAGGAGGTTCGCAAAAATGGCGAAACAGAAATTTGAAAGAACGAAGCCCCATGTGAACATAGGGACAATC
>DXZC01000078.1 GCA_019415505.1 Peptococcaceae bacterium
CTTTTTATCAGTATAATTGGTAGTGTAAAAAATTGCGGTCCGGCAATAGCCCACAGGGCGGCGGTAAAGAGGGCCAAGAGGCCAAGAAATAATGGAACCGTACCGGACAGGCTCCCAACGCTTGGGGAGTGAGTTTTGTGGTACTCAAAAGTGAGCGTCCCTGGGGTGGTGGGTGACACCTAATAAAAACTAAGTGGAGGAACTATGAAAAAACTACAGGAGATTCTAGGATTGGAGCTTTGGGCCCAGGTTGAGGCTGCTCTTCGGGGGCAGGGTAAGGATGGACGCGACTTGGAGCTGGCCGTGGCTAATGACGGTAGTTTTATTCCCAAGGCTAAATTTGACAGCCTTAATAAGGAATACCAGGCTTTAAGAGCGGAATTAACTGCCGCCCAAAATGATTTGGCCGGCCTCGACGACTTGCAGACGGAAAGAAATAGCTTAGAACAGGCTCTAGCTGCCGCGGAGGAGGAAATGGGCAAAGTTTCCGCCCAATATGAGCAGGACTTTAATAAACTAAAATTAGAATACAGCCTAGAGCGGGCTTTAACCGCGGCCGGCGCTAGAAATACCAAGGCTGTGCGAGCCCTGCTAAATGAGGCTGAGCTATCCCTCGGTGAGGATGGCTTAGGCGGCTTAGACCAACAATTAGCTGCTGTAAAGGACGAGGCGCCTTATTTGTTTCAGAGCGCCGCCCCCCTTTATACTCCCCAGGGAGGTAGCGAGGTTCCCGATCCTAGCCAGATGAGCGACGCGGAATACTATAGATTTATTAACAAGAAAGGATGATATGTAAATGCCCAACACTTTTTTAACAGCCCAGGAGATAGCCCGACAAGCCTTGCCTGTGCTCAGGGATAACCTGGTTTTCCCCATGTTGACCTACAATGATTACGCTGATGATTTTGCCAATGTTGGCGACACCATTCAGATTAGAAAGCCCCCAGTTTATGAGGCAAAAGAGTTTATTGATACGGTGGAAACCCAGGATATTGTGGAGGACAAGGTTCTGGTTACAATGGATAAAATAGCTGACGTCTCAGTGGAGGTCACTGCCAAGGATATGGCCCTCTCCATGGAGAGCTTTGCTAAGCAGGTGATTGAGCCGGCAGCCATTGCCATTGCTGAAAAGATTAATAATGATGGTTTAGCACTTTACCAAGATATTCCCTACTGCACCGGTACACCCGGTACCACCCCGGGCGAGCTGGCTGACATCGCCGCCGCCCGCAAGGTGTTGAACGTCAACCGCGCGCCGGTTTCCCCCCGCTACGCTGTGTGGGACCCTGAGGCTGACACCGCCTTTAGCGTGATTCCCGCCATTGTCAATGCGGAAAAGGCCGGGAGCACACTGGCCTTGCGGGAAGGGGCCATTGGCCGGGTCCAGGGCTTGGACAACTTTATGTGCCAGAGCGTCTGCCAGCATGAGGTTGCCTTGAGTGGCACTGACCTGCAAATTGACGGAGCAGTGGCCGAGGGCAGCGAAGTTTTGGCTCTAAAGGGTACAGACTTGAGCGGCAGTTTACAAAAGGGTGATATTCTCACTATTGAGGGACAGAATTATGTGGTTACAGCCCCCACTGAGGCGGCGGCCGCCGGCAAAATCGCCGCGGTGACCGTTAGCCCCAAATTGCCCCAGTTAGCTGCTAACACCGCCGTTGCCCTGGTGGCTTCTCACCGGGCAAACCTGGCCTTCCATAAAAATGCCTTTGCCTTTGTTACCAGACCTTTGGAAATTGCCAGGGGCGCGGAAAGCTATGTTACCAACTTTGAGGGCATTACCCTGCGGGTAACCTTTAGCTACGACGCTACTACGAAAAAGCAAATGTTGTCTATTGATACCCTTTACGGCTTTAAGACCTTGTATCCCCAATTAGCTTTGCGGGTGTTAGGTTAAAAGGAGGGAGCATGGGGATTTTAGACTTGGTTTTACAGCGTTTATCTGTGGCTGAGGTGACGGAAGAAACGGACAAAACCATAGCTGCTGTAGGACAATATATTAAGGAATATTGCTGCCTGACGGAAGTACCTGAAAACCTCTATCCCCTGTGGGCTGATATGGTCTATGAGCTCCTGAATAAAGATGAGATCGGTGAAGGACTTTCCTTTGCCGGTCTTACTTCCGTATCCATGGGGGACGCGGCCTATAGCTTTAACGGTAGGGACGATAGCGCCAAAGAAGCCCTGGACAAGCTGTTGGCTGACTACCGTCACAGGCTTAACAAGGTGAGAAGGGGGCTGTTCCGGTGAGTATAATTACGGAGTGGAACTCGCAAATTCTCTATCAGGATAAATTTACCCTTTATGGCTACAAGTGGGTGGAAAAGGACGGGAGCATGTATCAACAGCAAAATGCGGCCCCGGATATTATGAAGGCCCCGTGTTATTTATCCGTTTCCAAAAACGCTTTAGGCAACCGCCGGCGTTTGGACCAGCCCGGCGATGAGGAAGGCGACCATAACACCGTGGAACGGGTGCTAATGCTGTTTTGTCATCCTAAATATAAAATTAGCGCCGGGGATATTTTGGTGGTGGAGCACTGCGGTGACACCTTTCGGGGGATAGCTGGGCAGCCCCATAAATATTTGTGGCACCAGGAATTGCTTCTTTATACGGTTGATGACGCTTAAGGAGGGTTTTATGTTACAAGAGTTACTGGCGGCTTTGCGGGATACCCTGAAAAAGGCCTTTCCCGGAGCTGGTATTTATGAGGAATATGTGAAACAGGGCTTTAAAAGACCCTGCTTTTTTTTGCGCGTCGACAAGGTACAGGCCAGGCAAGAGGTGGGTGAGCGCTATTTTTTTCGGGTAGCTTGGGACATCAGCTACTACCCCAAGCAGCCTCAAGGCGGGGATTTACATACCATATACAGGGAGCTTAACGAAATAGCTCTTCAACTATATGGCGAGCTTGTTTTACCCGGTTATTTATTGAGCGATATGCGCCACGAGATAGAGGATAATACCTTGCATTTTTCCTTAGAACACGCCTTCTATGGCGTAGTAGCGGAAAAAGACGACCACAGCCACAAGATGATAGAAATGAAAATAGAAATGGAGTGATTTAAATGTCGGGAGGCACATGGACTTTACAGGATAAGATTCGTCCCGGAGCATATGTTAACTTTACCACTGACTCCTCCTGGAACAGGGCTTCAGCCGGGGCCGGCGTTGTTACTCTGGCCCTGGAGCTGAATTGGGGGCCGGAGCAGGAGATTGTAGAAATTTACGCGGCGGATATACTCAACGGTAGGGCTGAAGCTTTAACCGGCTATCCTGCCGGTCACAGCGATATTTTAGCTGTGGAAGAAGCGCTAGCAAACTGCAATAAGCTGTTGCTTTACCGGGTAAACAGCGGCGGTGATAAAGCCAGCGCCCAATTAGACGCACTGGTGGCAACTGCTAAATATCCCGGTACCAGGGGTAACGATATAAGCGTATCTGTAGCCGCTGTTGACGAATCTTTCGTGGTTACCACTTATGTGGGGGGCCGGGAAATGGAACGACAGATTGTTACGGGTGCCGCGCCCCAGAGTAATGCCTGGGTTGACTTTACCCTGACTGACCCGGAGGCAAGGCTTACCCCGGTGGCAGCTACCTCCTTAACCGAGGGACACAATGGCGCCGCTACTGCCAGCGATTATCTTGCCTACTTTAGCGCTTTGAAAAACAGGGACTGGCAAGTAATGGCTTTGCCCTCTGACAATGAGCTTTTGCCCCCTTTGCTCACTGATTATATTAAGGATTTACGGGAAAACCTGGGGAAAAAGGTGCAGGGGGTGGTGTATGACTATCCCGCTGATTATGAAGGAATCATCACCGTGGACCAAGGCTATGTAAAAAACGGCGTGCGGGTTGAACCCCCTATTTTTGTGGCTTGGGTTGCCGGGGCCACGGCTGGCGCGGAAATTTTTGTCAGCAATACTTATAAGGTTATTAACAATGCTTCTGAGATTATTAATGAATTGAGCCCTGAAGCTATTGACGCCAAATTAAATAAGGGTTACTTTGTGGTGGCACGCCGCACGGACGGCACTATTATTGTGGAGCAGGATATTAACTCCTTAACTAGCGGAGCAGCTGATAAAGGCCAGGTATTCAAGAAAAATAGGGTAATACGAACCTTAGATAAAATAGCCAACGGCATTACCAATATGTTTGAAATGAATTATATTGGCAGCATCAATAATAACGCTGAGGGGCGTGACCTTTTTAAACAGGATATTATAGCTTTCATCAATGAAATGGCTGCTGTGGGCGCTGTGGAAGATTTTGCCGGCGCTGATGACATCAAGGTGGAGGAGGGCAAAAACCCTGATAGCATAGTGGTTAACTTGGCCATTTGCCCAGTTGACGCTATGGAAAAACTCTATATTACTGTGGAGGTGATTTCGTGAGTATCTTTCTGAAAATACAGGACACCGTTGATGGCAAGCTGGGCAGCGTTTATTTTACCATTGACGGCCGCCGTTATGAGGTGCCGGGGATTCAGAAGATTGAGGCCCATGACAGCGTTAAAGAGCGGTCTATGCGCACTGTGGGTACGGTTAAAACTCAAACCGCGGTGGCTGGCGTGGAGGGCTCCGGCTCCTTGACTATCCAGTATTACGCTGTCGCCACCTTTGGCAAAATAATAGACAGCTACCGTCGCACTGGTGAGCTTAAACCCTTTGATATGCTGATTGTCAACTATGATAAGGGCACTGGCTTAGGGCGGCGTTCCGCTTCCTTTACCAACTGTACCCTCTATGGCGACGTGCCTTTGGCTATCTTAGATAGTACCATTGACGAGGCTTTGACCATTGATGTGAAGTTTAAATTCGATGAGTTTAATATAATTGAAGATTTCGGCGAGCCGACGGCTATTGGGAGGGAAAATTAATGTCAGCATTATGGGATTTTCTCATGGAGCACCCTGTAACCGGTTTGCGGGAGGAGGTTATAGTATCTCCCCGTTTAGCGGAGCATCCCTTTACCATTACCGCGGTTAGCGCCGGAGAAATGGCTGAGTACACCGGTAGATGTAAAACATCGCCCCAGGCTGGGGCCGGCTTTGACGGGGAAAAGTTTAACCTGTTGCTTATTCTCAACCACTGTGTGGAACCGGATTTCCGCAACAGCGACGCTTTAGCCCAGGCTGGCTGCGCTACGCCGGAGGAATTAGTCAATAAAACCTTAAAGGCCGGGGAAATAGCTTACTTAGCCAGGGCTATTTACCGTTTAAGCGGCTACGACCAGACTATGACGGAATTGAGGGATACGGTAAAAAACTCCTAAGGGAGGGCGACAGTGAAGCCTTATACGCGATGTTTGTCCTCCACCATTTTCACCGTTTCCCCCATGAGTTCTTGGCCTTACCCCGGCGGGAGCGCGGGGCTGTAATGGCTATGATAGATTATAAATTAGAGAAAACCCGGTAAAGGAAGGGGTGATAGGCAATGTATAAATTTTTTTTAATGACGCCGGATGGTTCACAAATTGAGAGCTTGCCGGTTAATCCGGAAACCTTGGAAATTACCTGGGGCGCTGACCACGAAAAGTATTCCCTTTTGGACTTAGGCGAGGTTGTGTCCCCAGGTCCGTCCCAATGCAAAACAGTATCCTTTTCTTCCTGGTTGCCCCATTCCGTAAACCCCCGGAGTACGGTGCTCCGCTGGAATAAATATATGGCGGAAAAGAAGGTTTTGCGCCTCTTAATCTTTGGCTCTTTGCCCCAGAACTGGCCTTGGATAGACTGGAATATTCCCGTAATATTTGAAAAAATTACCCTGCGGGAGAAAGGGGGAGAGCCGGGTGTAATATTCTTTGACCTGGTATTTAAAGAATACCGCACCTTCTCCTTAAAGGTGATGACCTGATGGCTGTGAGCACTACTATTTACGACGCCGGCTTGCCCCGTCCCGTTTATCAGTTGCTCCTGGGGAGCAGAAATGATTCCCGGCGCTATGATGTTTTTCCCTGTGTTCATCAAATGGCCTGGGAGACTAAAAAGGCCGGGGGACCCAGCAAGCTTAGCTTTACCCTGACTAAGACAGCGGGTTTGGCCTTTTGGGAGGGGGATAAAGTAAAGCTGTTGGCCGGGGATAAGACGTTATTTACGGGCTATGTTTTTGAAAAATCCAAGAATGAGCTAGGGGCCATAACCGTTACTTGTTTTGACCAGCTCCGCTATTTGCGGGCCCGGCAAAGCTACAATTTTACCGGCCAACCCGCCGAGGCGATTATTAAAAAAATAGCGGGTGATTTTAACTTGGCCTGTGGCACATTGGATGCTACAGGCTATGCTATACCTTCCCTAATTATGGATAACCAAACCTGCTTGGATACTATTTATACAGCCTTGGAAAATACTAACAAGGCTACGGGGCGTTCCTACTATTTTTACGATAGCGGCGGCTATTTGCGACTTACGGCTGCCACGGCGATGGTCAGCCCCTATATATTGGGAGAGCAGAGTTTTACCTCCGGTTACGACTATGCCACCACCATTAACGATGGCGTTTATAATTCCATTAAACTGGTGCGGCCTAATGAAATTACCGGTTTAGGCGACGCCTATGTGGCACGTTCCGCTAAAAATATTGAAAAATGGGGTTTATTACAATACTATGAGCGGGTGGATCGGGAATTGAACGCAGCGGAAATTAGGGAATTAGCCAAAACCTTGTTGCTGAAGGATAATCGTCCGGGGCGGGTTTTGACCATGCGCTGTATCGGCATACCTGAAGTTCGGGCCGGCCAAGTCATCAAAATACAGTTACCCGCCATGGGAGATATTGCCATGGACCAATATTTAACCGCGGAGAGGGTTAACCATATCTGGAATAATGAAGGCCATGTGATGGAGTTGGAATTTTCTATCTTTCGGGAGGCTGATACGGATTACGCCTACGCGATGTCCGAATACTCGGAATATATCGACGTTGTGAAAAAGGAGCCCTCCAGCGGTTCCGGCGGGTCTGGTAAGAAAAAGTCCTCTGGTTCCGGGGGCGGCTCTGACTCTCCGGGCACCAGTGGCTATAGAATGCCATTTCATGGCACTTACCGTATTAGCACGCAATTTGGCAAAAGCGGTAAGGCTTGGAAGTGCGGCTGGCACACAGGTACCGACTATGTTGGCATTAGCGATAAGACGGTCTATGCCATTTGCCGGGGTACAGTGACCTTTGCCGGCACTAAATCCTCCTATGGGCGCTGCGTTTACGTCAAGCATAGCGACGGGTATTTAAGCGTATACGCCCATTTAAGCAGCATTTATGTGAAAACAGGCCAGTCGGTGACTAATGGTACCAAACTGGGCCGGGAGGGGAGCACGGGTAATGCCAGCGGCTCTCATTTGCACTTGGAGTTGCATAAGGGCAGTTACAAATATCCCCCTAATCCCAGAATAAACCCTAATGTTTATATTTTGACCCATAAATAAGGAGAAAACTATGATAGATACAATAAAAGATGTGGTGCAAAATATCCTCAACCACTGGGGACTTACCGATTATGCCACCGGCATAGTCGCCGGCCTTGACCCCCTGTGTATAAAAATAGACGACAGGCTGTATTTGCAGGGGGAAAATGTGGTGCGTACCACAGCCCTGGGCGAACTGGCAGCGGGTGACAAGTTGGTAATGCTCCGGGTACTGAGGGGACAGAAATATATTTTACTTTCAAAGGTGGTGGTATAGTGGATTTATTGCATTATCAGGATATTTTGCCCCTGAATGAGCTGGACTTAATTGGCAGCCCCGATTACGCCGAAAAAACCTATGGCCTTAATTGGCAAAATAGGTGTATAAAGGGGTTTGTCCAGGGGTTACCAGCCTTATGCCAAAGAATTTATAAAATATTGGCTACGGAAAAAAACGCCTTTCCCATTTACAGTGAATCCTATGGTCTAGCCTTGGACGACCTGCGGGGCCAGGACCATGCCCTGGTGGAAAGTGAGTTAAAAAGACGTATTACAGAAAGTTTAGAGGGTGACCCCGGAGTTTACGCTGTGACGGATTTTGTCTTTACCCGGGAGCAGACTGGCCTGGCGGTTAATTTTAGCGTTTGGGCCTCTCCCGTGGAATCCCAGACAATAGAGTGGAGGTTTGCCAGCTTATGATTGATTTAACGGAATACACTTTTGCGGCAATACTCAGTGGTTTGCTGTCCAGAATCCCCGATGAATTGGACAAGCGTGAGGGGAGCATTATTTATGACGCTTTGGCACCGGCGGCTTACGAATTTGCCTCCCTTTATAGCAATCTAGCGGAAGCCTATGCTGATAGTTTCGTTGCCACAGCTACCGGGGAGGCCCTGGATATGCGGGGCGCGGAAATGGGCGTTACCCGGCGTGAGGCTGTTAAGGCCGTGCGTTTAGGAAAGTTTTACGATGCTGAAGGCCAGGGCTTTAAGATAGGGGAGGATCTGCGTTTTTCCACTCTGGATGGGGATAATAGCCGCACTTTTACTGTGCTGCGGGAGCTGGAGCCAGGCGTCTATTATCTAGAGGACACAGAGGGGGGAGCAGCTGGTAACAGCTATATTGGGGAGCTTTTGCCCACCCAATATGTAGATGGTCTGGCCCGGGCTGAGCTGATTGGCGACCCGATAATAGACGGCTCTGACGCTGAAAGCGATGAAGAGTACCGGGCTAGATATTTATATAAGATTAAAAATGAGCCTTGCGACGGCAATACTTGGCAGTATCTACAGTGGGCTTTGGAGTATCCCGGTATTGGCAAGGCCAAGGTTTTCCCCCTGTGGGACGGGCCCAATACGGTGAAGGTAAGCGTTTTGGGTACCGATGATATGCCCTGCTCCCCAACTTTACTGGCTGACTTTCAAGCTTATCTGGACCCTGGTTCCCAGGGTTTGGGTAATGGCGTTGCTCCCATTGGCTCCCGGGTTACCGTCAGTACCGTGGAGTTATTTGATGTGACAGTCAGTTGCAGCGTACAATTAAGCCCGGACGCTGAGGAGCAGCACATATTGGCTTTAATGGCCCAGGCGGTACGGGATTACTTTAACGATATCTCGTATAAAAAAGAAAAGGTTTATTATATGGAGGTTGGCGCCGCTCTCCTCTCTGTAGAGGGGGTTTTTGCTATTTCAGACTTAAAAATTAACAACAATACTGTGGATATAGCTTTTGCACCGGAGGAGAGGCCAATTTTAAGCGACTTTAGAGCGGAGGTGACAACTTGAGCCTGGAAAATTACTTGCCCGAATTATACCGCCATATTCGGGAAATGGCCGCGCTTTTGCAGAGCGAGGACTCCGCCTTTACAACCGCCCGCCGGGTAATAGGGACTTTTGCGGCGGAAAATACTATTTCTAACGGCAGTGAGGAGGCTGTGGCACTCTGGGAGAAGTTTTTAGGCGTTCAACCGCCGGGAAATTTAGAGCAGCGCAAAATGTCCCTCATTGCTATTTTACGGGGTCAGGGGCCATTAACAGAGGAGAAAATTAAAGACATAGTTAATGCTTTTACTGGTTCTGCTAATAGTGCCACCGTAGATTTGGTCGACAGCGTTTTAAGAGTGCGTGTGCTCCCGCCGGAGTGGGGTGAAATTTATTTCTTTTCTGAGATAAAGCAGGCTCTATCTCCCCGGATTCCGGCCCATATCGGCCTGGAAGTTCAGCGTTTTTACCACACTTGGCAAGATATAGCTAACGATAATCAGGATTGGGCGGCGGTTAACAGCTCCTATTCTGATTGGGAGAATGTATGTCTAAAAGTTTGATTGCCTAAGGCGCGAATAAAGAGGGGATAACACCCCCAAAAGGAGGATTAAGGAAAACATGTCCATAGCAAGTGTAAAAGCAACTATCAACGGTCAGCAATACACCCTGACCTTAAACAGCAGCACCGGCAAATACGAGG
>DXZC01000079.1 GCA_019415505.1 Peptococcaceae bacterium
GGCATAGCTTATGACGGCGATGGCGACCGGGTTATCTTAGCCGACGGCGTGGGCAATATTGTTGATGGCGATTGTATAATGGCCATAATCGCCCATTATTTAAAAAGCAAGGGCCAGTTAGCTGACAACCGTTTGGTAGTTACGGTGATGAGCAATTTGGGCTTGAAATTAGCCATGGAAAAGGCTGGCATTGATATGTCTATCACGGCTGTGGGTGATAAAAATGTCTTTACGGAAATGGACAAAACCGGGGCTGCCATTGGCGGAGAGCAATCCGGTCACATTATACTCTCCCAATACACCCCCACTGGCGATGGGATGCTCACCAGTCTGATGATTTTACAGATTATGCTGGATACCGGCGAATCCTTGGCTGAACTTTCCAAAATTATGACGCAGTTACCCCAGGTTTTAGTAAATGTGACTGTGGCCCAACGGGAACAATGGGCTACTAACCAGCAAGTTCAGGCCGCGGTAGCCAAGGCTGAAGCCGCTTTAGGAGCTAACGGCCGTATTCTCATTCGTCCTTCCGGCACTGAACCTCTCCTCCGGGTTATGGGCGAGGGACCGGACGCCGCTAGTTTAAAGCAAATTATTGACGAGCTGGTGGCTGTGATAAAAAAAGAACTAAAATAAGACCAAGGGCATAAAATAATAATAGCGCCTGAAAAATTTTACGTTACAGTTTAAGGCGTCAGGATTTTCGTTTAATAGCGCTATAGCCTTGGTTTATTAAGGTTGTTGACTATTAAATTCTTGGGTTTAATCAAGGCGCCGCTATGAAAGGAGCGTGTCATATATGTGTGGCATCGCTGGTTATATAGGTGAGAAAGAGGCTCTGCCCTTTCTGATCAGCGGATTAAGAAAACTAGAATATCGTGGTTATGATTCGGCTGGCATCGCCGTTTATGATAAAGAAAATATCGTGGTGCGCCGTCAGGTGGGGAAAATAGACGAATTGGCCAAAGCCATTGCCGACGAGGTTATAAATGGCACCATGGGTATTGCTCATACCCGTTGGGCCACCCACGGTGCGCCCTCCAACCGTAATTCCCATCCTCACCGCGATAGTGACGGGGGCTTTGCCGTGGTACATAACGGCATAATTGAAAATTACCTGGATTTAAAAAAGGAATTGGAAGAGAAGGGCCATGTATTTACCTCGGAAACTGATACCGAGGTTTTGCCCAACCTTTTGGCTGATTGTTATGCCGGCGATATGCTGTCTGCGGTTTTGGAGGTTAAGAAAAGGTTGCGGGGTTCTTATGCCGCTGTATTTATGGCGAAAAACGACCCTGATATTTTAGTGGCCATTCGCAAGGATAGTCCCTTAATTGTGGGCTTTGGCGCTGACGGTAATTATTTGGCTTCGGATATTCCCGCCCTCATCGGCCACGTTAAAGAGTATGCTGTTTTGAAAAATGACGATATTGCGGTGTTGAGCCGTGAGGGAATCAAGCTGTATCGCGATGGCGTAGAGGTTCCTCTGGAGAGAATGGCTCTCACCATGGATCAGGCCGCGGCGGAAAAAGGCGGCTATGACCACTTTATGCTGAAGGAAATTATTGAGCAGCCCCGTGCCTTGCGGGATTGCCTGAGCGGACGGCTTACCAATCTGGACAAGCGGGTGGATTTAGGGGATATTGTCCTGACTCCGGAAAAACTCAAAGGTTTTAATAAAATAATGATGGTAGCCTGCGGCACAGCTTATCATGCCTGCTTGGTGGGTAAGTATATATACGAAAAATTTCTGCGTCTGCCTGTTGAAGTGGATATTGCCTCGGAATTCCGTTATCGGGACCCAATTATTGACAGTAAAACCTTGACTATTGTAGTTTCCCAAAGCGGGGAAACCGCCGATACCTTGGCGGCTTTAGCTGAGGCTAAGAAAAAGGGCAGCTATATTTTAGCTATTTCCAATGTTTGGGAAAGCTCTATTGCCAGAGAAGCGGATGACGTTATCTATACCAGAGCTGGTTTAGAGATTGCCGTGGCTTCAACCAAGGCTTACAGCACACAGCTTTTAGCTATTTACCTTTTAGGTTTCTATATGGCGGAAAATTTAGAGATAATGCCTGCTGAGGTTCTGAATCCTCTCCTTGACGAGCTGTACCGCTTACCGGAAAAGGTCCAGTATATTTTGGACCACAACTTAGAGGAAATTAAAGAAATTGGCGAAATAGTGGCCCAATATGAGGATTCCTTCTTCATTGGCCGGGGTTTGGACTATGTTGTTTCCTTGGAGGGGGCCTTAAAGTTAAAGGAAATTTCCTACATTCATGCTGAAGCGTATGCGGCTGGGGAGTTAAAGCATGGCACCTTAGCTTTAATTGTCGATAAGGTACCGGTTATTTGTTTGGCTACCCAGGCTGATGTTAAGGAGAAAATGCTCAGTAATATTGAGGAAGTACGGACCAGAAACGCCACGGTTTTATCCTTTGCCTTTAAGGGTGATCGCCATATGCAAGAGGTGTCCCACAAGGTTTGTTATTTGCCGGAAACCGACGCCATGCTGTCACCCATACTTACGGTAATACCCCTACAGCTCATAGCTTATTACGCTTCGGTGAAGCGGGGCTGTGATGTGGACCAACCCAGGAATTTGGCTAAGAGCGTTACTGTAGAATAAAAGTGCTGCTGTAGAATAAATTAATAAAAGTAAAAAAGCCGGTTTTTATTTACCTACTGGTGTAACTGTTTTTGTTACGCCAGTAGGTATTAGTAATTGAAATGAAAAGAGAGTTATGAATAATTATGATAAGGTAGCTGAGGATTCCAAGAGGAACTTTATTCTCTGGGATCAGGAGGAGATAATAGCCAGAACCAAGGTTAAAGCAGATGCTCGGTATATTTATCTCAACTTTTGCGATTCCCCCTACAGAGTAAACCGAAAAACAGGTTCCGTCCAGTGCCTAGCCAATATCGCCTCTCCCTATGAAGCCAGGTACAACGAGGTGATGGGGATTTTCGATTTTCTCTGTAATTCCCGGGCCGGGGCCGCTCCTGCCGGCAGATGGGTCACGCCGGCGGCTTTGACCCATTATGTAGGAAGTGATTCTGGTGGTTCCCTTTTTCCCCAGGAAGCAAAATTTTTTGATGAAAATAGCCAGGGGTTATCTCAGGTTATCCAAAAATACCATAGCTTTTCTGCCGGTGACGTCAGTTGTATTCTCCCGGTTTTTGATTCCCTGTCCACGGTGTTTCAGTTCTGGCGTAGTGATGACGAGTTTCCGCCGTCTATAAAGTTTTTATGGGACGCGGATACCTCTTCCTTTTTTCACTTTGAAACAGCCATGTTCACCCAGGCCTACTGGGTGGAGAAGCTTATCAACACCATAAAAGCTAATATAAGGTAAAATGATGACAATACTATTAGCTGCCGTATGATAGAGCAAAAGCTACAGACTTTCTCGCCCTGGCGGTTAACTTCCTAAGGCTTTAACCCTTTAGTTTAACGGGAAAGACCTTAGCCTTTTTAAAGCTATTGCCCTTCAATCAAGTTGTTTTCATTATCTGGTATACCCTGGCCAATTTATACCCTTGACAAACGACTTTTGTTTTGGTACATTTATAAAGATGTTAAAAGCTGGGAAGAGGCTAAGTAATTTCCAGAAAAAGCGAGCCGGAACGGTGAAAGCCGGCGTGGAAATGAAGGCACCTTGGAGCTGCGGTTAATAGCCGCCGGCAGCACGTCGTTACAGTGTGTAAGCGGACTTCTTGTCAAAAAGGGTGGAACCGCGGCTTAGGCCGTCCCTTTAGGGCAGGAGTTTTTTTATTTACCGGAAAAAAGGAGCGAAGTAATGAATTTTCAAGACCTTATTCTAGCCCTGAACAAGTTTTGGGGCGAGCAGGGCTGCATTATTCAGCAACCCTATGATATTGAAAAGGGCGCCGGAACTATGAATCCAGCCACCGCCCTGCGGGCTTTAGGCCCGGAACCCTGGAATGTGGCATATGTGGAACCCTCCCGCCGCCCTACAGACGGACGCTATGGTGAAAATCCCAACCGTTTGCAGCATTACTATCAGTACCAGGTAATTTTAAAGCCTTCCCCTGATAATATTGTGGAATTATATATGGATAGCCTGCGGGCCATTGGTATTGACCCTGACGAGCACGATATCCGCTTAGTAGAGGACAACTGGGAAAGCGCTAATTTAGGCGCTTGGGGCCTAGGCTGGGAAGTTTGGCTGGACGGTATGGAGGTTACCCAATTCACCTATTTTCAGCAATTCGGCGGCCTAGACTGTAAGCCTGTGAGCGGTGAAATAACCTATGGTATTGAACGCCTGGCCATGTTCATTCAAAAGGTGGACAGCGTTTATGACATCGAATGGGTAGACGGCATTACCTATGGCGATGTGCACCACCAGAGTGAGGTGGAGCACAGCACCTACAATTTTGAAATTGCCAATATAGATATGTTATTTAAGGTATACGATATGTTTGAACAGGAAGCGAAGGATATTCTTCAGGCTGGCCTAGTGCTCCCGGCTTACGACTATATTCTGAAATGCTCCCATACCTTTAATTTGCTGGACGCCAGAAACGCCATTAGCGTGGCGGAACGGCAGAATTATATTGCCCGGGTGCGCCAGTTAGCTCGTTTAGCGGCTGAGGCTTATGTAGCCCAACGGGAAAAACTGGGCTATCCCTTAATCAAGGAGCCTGAGATGAGAAAAGCCCTAGGCTTAGGGGAGAACGGAGGTGCGGACAATGAGTAATCTTTTATTTGAGGTAGGGGTAGAAGAAATACCCGCGAGATTTATGGCCCGGAGCCTCCAGGATTTGCGCCAGGGAGCGGAGAAAGCCTTAACTGAGGCCCGTTTATCCTATACTTCCGTAGAAAGCCTGGGCACACCCCGGCGCTTGACTTTGTTAGTGCGGGGCCTGAGTGAACAGCAAGCTGATTTAAGCGAAGAAATAAAAGGCCCCGCCAAAAAGGCGGCTTATGATAGCGAGGGTAAGGCTACCAAAGCTCTCCAAGGGTTTATGCGCTCTAAGGGCTTGACCGAAGCTGACCTGACGGTGCGGCCCCAGGGCAATGGTGAATATATCTTTGCCACCATACGGGAACCGGGTGTGGCAGCTCGGGAAGTGCTGCCGGATATTCTAATTTCCCTGGTTAATTCCTTAAAATTCCCCAAGCCCATGCGTTGGGGTAATTACGATATGCGTTTTGTTCGCCCCATACGCTGGCTGGTGGCAATGTTGGATGAGGATGTTTTGCCCCTGCAAATACTGGATGTAAAGAGCGGCAACATATCCCGGAGCCACCGTTTTTACGGCAGCGGCGAGGTGGTTATTACCAGCCCGGATACTTATGTAGACCAGCTTCGGGAAAACTATGTGATGGTTGACCCCGCTGAGCGCCGCCAGGTGATTTGGGAGCAAATACAGGACTTGGCCGCGGCCAAAAACGCTGTAGTAGAGGAAGATGAGGAGCTTCTGGAGGAGGTTGTTTATCTTTTAGAATATCCCACCGCCCTCATGGGCTCATTTGAGGAAAAATACCTGGATATCCCCCAGGAAGCCGTTATTACTCCCATGCGGGAGCATCAGCGCTATTTCCCGGTATTGTCCCAGGAGGGGCAGCTTTTGCCTTATTTTGTTACAGTGCGTAATGGCTTGGCACGCCATATAGACATTGTGGCGGAAGGTAATGAAAAGGTGCTTAGGGCCCGTTTAGCTGACGCGGAATTCTTCTATAAGGAAGATTTGAAGATAAATTTAAGCGATAACGTGGCACGCCTCAAGACCATTGTTTTTCATGACACTATGGGAACCTCTTACGAAAAGGTCGAGCGCTTAGTTAAAATCAGCGGTTATTTAAGCGAAAAACTTGGCGCAGACCGGGAGCAGGTGGAACGCGGCGCGTTTTTGGCCAAAGCTGACTTGGTTTCCAATATGGTATATGAATTTCCTGAGTTACAAGGTATTATGGGCGAATATTACGCCGTGGCCCAAGGGGAACCGGCTATTGTCGGCCAGTCCATACGGGAAAGCTATTTGCCCCGCTTTGCCGGGGATGACTTGCCGGCGTCCTTAAATGGCATGATAGTTTCCTTAGCTGATAAAATTGATAGCGTGGTAGGCTTTTTTGCCATGGATTTGGAGCCTACCGGCTCTCAGGACCCCTACGCCTTGCGCCGGCAGGCCATGGGTATTGTACAAATAATCCTCAAGGGCAATCTGGCTATAGATATGGCCGATTTAGTAACCTTCTGCTATCAGCAAATTGCCGACGCTTACACACCGAAAAATTCCTTAGAGGTAACCAGGGAAAAGGTTATGGCTTTCTTTGCCCAGAGGTTGGATAATGTTTTGAGCGACAGCGGCTTGAGTTATGACACGGTAAACGCTGTTATGCCCCAAGCTCCCCAGGATTTTTGCCTGGTTCGGGCCAAGGGTCAAGCTTTAGAAGAATTCCGGCGGGACGCCAATTTTGAACCCTTAATGGCAGGCTTCACCAGAGTTAATAATCTGGCTAAGAAGGCTGAAAGTGGAGAATATGAAGCGGCGTTGCTCACGGAACCGGCGGAAAAGGCTTTACTTGCAGCTTACCAAGATTTTAAGTTAAAAGCCGCCGCTGCCCTGGAAAAAGACGATTTTACCGCCGCTTTTCTGGCCATTGCCGACCTGCGTAAGCCTATTGACGGCTTCCTCACCGATATTATGGTCATGTGCGATGACGAGGCTTTGAAAAACAGCAGATTGGGACTTTTGCGCTCCATTAGCAGCAGCATTTTGGCTATTGCCGATTTTAGGGCTGTTGTTGTGGAAAAATAAGTCAAAAAAGGGTAAAAAATAGATGAAAATCCTCTTGACAGCATAGTATTAATATATAATAATGTAATTAAGCTGTTAGAGAGAGTCAAAATTGAAAAGGTCAGGCTCGCGATGCTGCTAAAGCGCTTGGGACTGTCCTTTTCCATTTATAACATGGGGCCAAAGCGGTGAGGAGAAAAATGAAAGATTTAATTTTATATATTGTATCCGATTCCGTGGGAGAAACAGGTGAACAAGTGGCCCGGGCCGCGGTGAGTCAGTTTGCTCAGGCTAGCTATGAATTGCGGCGGTTTCCCCATATAAATGATTTGGTTTCACTCAAAGAAATCGTGGAGGAAGCCAAAAAGTATAATGGCATTATTTTTTATACTTTAGTGTCGGAAACCTTGCGCCACGGCATGGAACAGCTTTCCGATGATTTTGATGTGGCTGTGGTGGATATTTTAGGCGCCCCCATTCGCTCCATTGAGGATGCTCTTAATACGGATCCCTCCTGTGAGGTGGGGGGCTTGAGAAAGCTGGACGCCCGCTATTTTCGCCGGGTGGCGGCTATGGAATTTGCCGTGCAGTACGACGACGGCAAGGACCCCCAGGGCTTTGTTGAGGCTGATTTGGTAATTTTGGGAGTATCCCGTACCTCTAAAACGCCGGTATGTATGTACCTGGCCAATAAAAACATTAAAGCAGCTAATTTGCCTATAGTACCGGAAACCCCCATACCGGAGGTAATCTATGAATTACCGAGGGAAAAGGTTTTCGGTCTTACTATTGACCCTAATAGCCTTATTGAAATACGCACCCAGAGATTAAAAACTATGGGTGCTGTAGGTCATAGCTCCAATTACGCTAAAATAGACCGGCTATTAGATGAGCTGGATTTTGCCAAAAAGCTTTATCGCCGTATCGGTTGCCGGGTGTTGGACGTTACCAACAAGGCCATTGAAGAAACGGCTGGTAATATTTTAGAAATTTACTTTAAAAACAAACAAAACAAGAAGAACAAACAAAAACAAGGAGGCAATTCATGAGTAAGAAGTACGTTTACCTTTTTGACGAAGGTAACAGCGAAATGAGAGGACTCTTGGGCGGTAAAGGGGCCAACCTTGCGGAGATGACCAATATTGGCTTGCCTGTGCCCCCCGGTTTAACCATAACTACAGAGGCCTGCAACGAATACTATCTGCAAAATGAAAAAATGCCCGAAGGTCTGGAAGACGAACTCAACGAAAAGTTTCAGGTTGTGGAAGAACGTATCGGCAAAAAATTAGGTAATCAAGAGAACCCCTTACTGGTTTCAGTGCGCTCCGGCGCGAAAATCTCCATGCCCGGCATGATGGATACAATTTTGAACCTGGGGTTAAATGATGTAACCGTAGAGGGTATGGCTGCCGCTACTGGCAACCGTCGTTTTGCCTTGGATTGCTACCGTCGTTTTATTCAAATGTTTGGCGATGTGGCTATGGGTGTGGACAGCGCCTTATTTGAGGATGCTTTAGCGGAGCTGAAAATAGCTCAGGGCGTTAAATTTGACCATCAACTCAGCGCCGAAGCCTTAGCGGAATTGATTGTTACCTTTAAGGAAATTTACCAAAATGGCACTGGGGCTGCTTTTCCCCAGGACCCCAAGGAACAGTTGCTCTTAGCTGTTCAGGCGGTATTTAAGTCTTGGAATTCCGCCCGGGCAATTTACTACCGTAAGCAGAACAAGATTCCCGATGATTTAGGTACTGCTGTAAATGTACAGTGCATGGTATTCGGCAATATGGGGAATGACTGCGGTACTGGCGTGGCCTTTACCAGAAATCCATCCACCGGGGAAAAAGGTCTTTTCGGCGAATATCTCATAAATGCCCAAGGCGAGGACGTGGTGGCGGGTATCCGTACCCCTGAACCCATTGCCAGCCTTGACCAGGATATGCCTGAGGTTTATAAGCAATTTTTAGAAATCAGCCAATTATTGGAAAAGCATTACCATGATATGCAGGATATGGAATTTACCGTGGAACGCGGCAAGCTCTACATGCTGCAAACCAGAAATGGCAAGCGCACGGCGGCTGCGGCGGTTAAAGCGGCTGTAGATATGGTAGGCGAGGGCCTTATTACCAAGGAAGAGGCCTTAATGCGTTTGGAACCGCTGCAAATTAACCAACTGCTCCACCCGGCTATTGACCCCAAAGCAAAGCTGGAAGTTATTGCTACCGGTTTACCGGCTTCTCCCGGCGCGGCTGTAGGTAAGGTGACTTTTGACGCCGATACCGCGGAAAAACTGGGTAAAGAAGGACAGAAAGTAATTCTGGTTCGCACCGAGACTACCCCTGAAGATATTCACGGCATGAACGAAGCCCAGGGTATTCTTACCAGCCATGGCGGTATGACCAGCCATGCGGCGGTTATTGCCCGTGGCATGGGTACGCCTGCGGTTTGCGGCGCAGAAGCCTTGAAAATAGACTCTGTTAACAAAAAGCTGACCATTGGCAGCGACGTATTTACCGAAAATGATTATATTTCTATTGATGGCGCTACCGGCCGCATTATTAAAGGGCAGGCTCCCATGACAGCTTCAGCTATGGGTGATGAATTTACCACCTTCCTGAATTGGGCTGATGAAGTTAAACGCCTGGCAGTAAGAGCTAATGCCGATACCCCTGAGGATGCTCAAAAAGCCAAGGACTTTGGGGCTAAAGGTATTGGCCTGACCAGAACGGAGCATATGTTTATGGCCTTGGACCGCTTACCGGTGGTGCAGGAGATGATTTTAGCTGATGATTTAGCTGGTCGTGAAGCCGCCCTGGCCAAACTTTTGCCCATGCAGAGAGACGACTTTTACGGCATTCTCAAAGTAATGGCCGGGTTCCCTGTCACAATCCGTTTCCTGGATCCGCCGCTCCATGAGTTCTTACCCTCGAAAGAGGAGCTTTTAGTAGAAATTACCACTTTAAAATGTACCAACGGCGATTCTAAGGTCATTGCGGAAAAGGAAGAGCTGCTGGAAAGGGTTAAAGAATTAGCTGAATTTAATCCCATGCTGGGTCATCGCGGCTGCCGTTTGGGTATTACC
>DXZC01000008.1:0-11525 GCA_019415505.1 Peptococcaceae bacterium
GAGAAGCACCTGAAATACTGATGTTATGCGTTTCAGAGCTGGCCGAGGCTTTAGAAGAATATCGGGAAGGAAGAAGCGAAACATGGTACGCTTGTGAGGAATCCCCGGACACAAGATGCCACCTATGCAATCCACAAGATGAATATGAGTGTTTTAATTATCCGATAGTGGAATCATGCAAATATCGGGGTAAGAAACCCGAAGGAATGTATGTAGAAATGGTAGATTGCCTGATTCGTATTTTAGACTATCTGGGCCATGAAAATGTCGATATAGATAGAACTGTAGCCGAAAAGATGGCGTACAACAAAACCCGACCATATCGCCACGGCAATAAAAAGTGTTGATATGGAAATGTAGGCAAATGTCGACATAGACAGAGTTATGGCAGAAAAGATGGCGTACAACAAAACCCGACCGTATCGCCACGGCAACAAAAAGTGTTGAGGTGAAAATGGAGGCAAGAACTTAAATGGTCGGATAGAGATTGGCGAGGAACCCTTAAACCCTTAATTCTATGTTGGGGGAGGATAAATGAAAAGAAAAGACTTTGAAGATTACCGCGATATAAAGCTGGAAATAAACCAACTTCTGGCCGAAAAGAAATCCTTAAATATTCTCCCCGGCAAGGTTGCCGACGGCATGCCCAGGGCTAAAAATCAAACCTCCGACGCCACCATACAGACGGTGTTAAAAATCCTGGCAATAGAGGATTCCATATATTATAATATCCGCCGCTTGGCCCAGATTAGAGACGGTGTAGAGGCAGCCATAGAGGGCCTAAAATCCAAGGAAAGGACCCTTATGCGGTTAAGGTATTATGACGGCCTGAAATATCGGGAAATAGCCGCAAAAATGCACTATGATAAGGATTATATAGCCAAAATGCACGGCAAAATATTGGCACGGTTGGTGGACGATGAGTAAAAAAAGTAAATCAGAGCTGGGCCTACCGAAGGTCAAGCATTTAGATACCAAAGATTATTTCTGTACCTCCACAGGCTGGCGCATCAACAAACGCCGCTACAAGTCATTTAAAAAGGCTTGCCAGCTTAGAGGGATTACAATGTTATCGGTGGTCAATGATTTCTTGGACAGTCAAATAAAAGAGGTACTGGGCGACTGGTACCTCAACAAGATGCTGGAGGATATAGACTATGACTTGCAGCATAGCCCCGCTCGGCCCGTAGGCCGCCCCAAAAAAACAAAAGACCCTGAATAGCAAAGAAAAGCCCCCGCCGCTAAGGCGCGTTAACATAGGAAAACATCATGAGGAAGCGAATACCTTTCATTCTCACAAGTTTTCTTAAAACAACGCTCCTAAGGCCGGGGCTTTTGCTTTAATTGGCTATAAATTTTTTTGTGCTTTACTTGAGGCTGCTTGTAAGGTAATTTACAGCAATTCATTCCTCATGTCGTTAAGTTCATGGTAGTTTAATTGTCCGCTTATGAATTTAATTCTCTCTGGCGTTTTATCGTCTCTCATACCCAAGCTATTAAGGCAAGAAACGTATGGTCGCCTGTGTAGGTTTTCATAAAGTTGCAAGCAGCAGTATAAAGACTGTAATCATTGTCAATTCAGAGAGCAATAGCCAAGCGCTTCTATTTGTCCAACCATCAGTTGTTTCATTTGTCTTTGTTAATAAAATCTCCATTCATTGACCACAAAAGGAGATTATACTGCAATAATACAGATTTGTCCCTTGGGGAGCGGTTGTGGGTTCCTCGTCGTTAGTTGTCCGGACCGTAACGGCGAGGAATTCCTATTCTTTAATTAATTTTTTTAATAATTCCGCTCTTGTTAGTCCTTGTTTCTTGCGTTCTGTTTCGATGGCGGCAAAATCTTCAGGTTTAAGTCTAGAATTCCACATTTTATAATGTTCCTTATCATACTTTGCCTTTGCCCTTTTCTGGGCTTCACTGACCATTGACACCACCTCCACTATCTGATATAATATAGCCACCAAAGGAAAAGGCGATTTGTCAAGCCTTATCTTTTATTTCTGGATGACCGCTGTTGCTTGCGAGGCTGGCGGTCATTTTTGCTTTCCCGGAGTAATAGCAACAGGATTATCATCCCAAAAACTATTATTTCCATCGGCATCACCTCCCATCATTTAAAATGATGTTTGGAACCTCCTTTCCTTTGGGGAATGAAGGCTTGACCGCTTCGCCGTTTCCCTTGGCTTGGTTACAACATACCGCAATCGGTATAATCTGTCAACCCCCTTTTTGCTAATCTTTGGCAATTAAGGGGGATTTTTTATTTTACTGACGGTTTATAGCTGGACTTTAGATTGCAATATTTTAGGGTGGTTTTTTATTTCCCTAACCGTTTATAGTTGGATTAAAGCAAGGAATATTTGGGGAGTTTATTTCCTAACCGTTTATAGTTGGACCTTAGATTGCAATATTTTAGGGTGGTTTTTTATTTTCCTAACCGTTTATAGCTGTATTTTAGCAAGGAATATTTTTTGGGGGGCGTGGCGGTGGTAATATCATATTAGCCTAATAAGTGGCGCCTGTACTCAATAGCTGCTTAACCTGGGGATATAGTTTGCTTTCTAACATTTATTGGCGTTATCCGTTGGGTGGCATGGGAGGGATAGCGCTATATGATAAATAATCTATAACAATAGTGATACTACTTCCCAGACAGCCCTTGACCTGCTCTCCTTGGCTATGGCGGCATTTTATAAGTAACACATTAGCAACGATTAACCGTGCCACATACGCCTTATCCAGATATTTATATATAGTTTAATGATATTACTACTTACTGCGGCGGTTTAGCGGAGCATATAGTAGATAGCTGCCCGGTGCTGATGTATTGATATACATATATAGCAGGCAGTTTATCAATATCAAACACAGCTAAGAGATGACGCGCTGCCGGGCGGCGGGGAGCACCCTCCTTTGGGGGTACTCTCCCACCCTTTTATACTGCCCCCCTATGAATTTTCGCTGGAAAAACCAAACTGTACTACTTTGTACTATCGCCAATGTGATATAATGTCACTATGAAAAGTTATTTTTAATGGGTTTCCGCCCCGGAGAGTAGCCTAAAAGGTTGCTCTCCTTTTGTATTTGCGGGTTTTGAGACGTTTGTATTTGGGGCCTGGGGCCGTTTATATTTGCGGGTCTGGAGACGTTTGTACTTGCGGCTCTGGAGACGTTTGTACTTGCAGCCCCGGAGACATTTGTATTTGTGGGACTGGAGACGTTTGCATTTGCGAGTCTGGAGACATTTGTATTTGCAGGTCTAAGACGTTTATATTTGCGGGTCTGGAGACGTTTATATTTGCGGGTCTGGAGACGTTTGTATTTGCGGGTCTGGAGACGTTTGTATTTGCGGGTCTGGGGACGTTTGTATTTGCGGCTCTGGGAGCGGGTGAATTTACGTCCCTTAGATTATATAGAGGGCGAGATTTGAGCAAAAGCGCTTAAACCCCCTGGTATAGATAGTGATTTCCCCGCTTTTCCCTGTCTCCCCCCGGAGACAAAAGAGGGGGTTTTTGTCTCCCGCCGGAGAATTTTTGCAGCCATTAGTAGGCAACACTAGGGTCTGACGGGCAGATGACGGTCTTTCAGGCAGGTGACGCCATGTTCACCCGGCGGTATAATGGCTACCCGGTAGTAGGCACATGGTCTACCCAGTAGGCGATAATATGGTGTGTCTGGCAGGCTATATTATGTCTGCCAGGTAGGTGATATTATGTCTACCCGGCAGGTAAAATTATATCTCCACAACAGGCGGCACAACCGACTTCGCGGTAAGCGATATTCAGGGCTGCCCGGTAGCATTACCATGGGCTGCCCGGTCGGTGACACCATGTCTACCCGGCAGGCGGCACAATAGGCTGCACGGCAAGCGATATTAAGGGCTGCCAGGTAAGCAATACTACGCAATATTATGGTCTATCCAGTCGATGATGACATATTTCCCCGGCAGGCGCACAACCAACTTCACGATAAGCGATATTCAGGACTGCACGGTGGACAATGCAATAGTCGACAGTTGATACCAAGGATAACAGGGGCTGACGGGTATGTAATACTATGGTCTGCTCATTCGGTGACGCCATGTCTGCCCGCTAGGCGGTACAATGGTCTGCCGAAGCAAAGGAACAAGCCAGGATAATTCTACAGATAGGAACAAGCCAAGCCAGGATAATTCTACAAACGAAAGAGGTGATTGGGTGGGAAATGCGGATAACGCGGTGATAGACCTTGTAGTTGACAAGTCCACCGGTGAAATTAAAGACAGCATTATGGTTGGGGATAAAGTAAGCATCATCCGTGGGCCAAAGTCGGAGTTTTTAGCCAATACAATGGCTATTCCCTTTCAGAGCTTTGTTAAGCTAAACGGTGAGGAAATCTCCCTCTTGGCCCAGGAGTTAAATAAAGGGGACTTGGCGCTTTTAATCGCCCTCAGCAGATATGTGGGGTATTACGATAACTGCCTCAAGGACAGGCGGGGCAAGCCCCTGACCATAGCGGAAATTGCCTGCAAGGTGGGTATGCCACGCTCCACGGTGTATAAGGCCATCAATAGACTCATAGCTGAAAATATTGTCTGTAAGGCCCGGACCAGCGAATTTCAGCTCTTTGTTTGCCCGCTGCTCTTTTGCAAGGGCAACCGCAGCAATAAGGTGCTACAGACCATGTTTCGCAATTACCGGGTGAGAAGCCGGGGCAATATCAAGTGGCACAAGCTTTTGGAACGGGAGGCGTAAGATGAAAAACCTCAAAATTTCCCAGGCGGAGCAGGAGGCATAGGATGAAAAACCCCAAAATTTCCCAGGCGGAGGCGAAGGCGTGAGATGAAAAAACCTAAAATTTCCCAGGCGGAGGCGGAAAGCATTTACGCGGCGATAGAGGAGGAGGCCATAGTCCCCACGGAGAGGATGAGCCGCGGCGTTACCCTGGAACAATACCGCCTGGAGACAGTGGAAAAAATGACCCAGCAGACGGATTTAGCCGTGGCTACCCTGACAGAAATCATGGCTGACGAGAACGCCAAGAATCCCGACAGGATTAAAGCCGCCAAAATTGTGCTGGAATATGCCATTGGCCGCCCCAGAGAAGCTAATTTTGTGGACGACGCCGCCTACAATAAAAAGGCCAATGTGGGCCGGATAATAATTGAAGGCCAAGTGACGCCGGAGGCTGTTCGCGAGACTATAGAATCCAATTTTTACCCCGGAGATGAGCGGCATGACAGCTAAAAAAGCGACTGATAAGCTGACTACGAAGGCAACTAATACGACGGCGTGTCAGATAACGGCTAAAGTAGATAGTACGACGGATAGTAAAATAATAGCTAAAGCTGCTAACACGGCAGCTAGTAAGACAGCGGTTAAAGCAACTGACAAGGCAGCTAACAAGACATTGGCAAAAGCAGCTAACACGGCAGCGAGTCAGGCAACGGTTAAAATAACCGGCACTACAACTAGTCAAGATACGGCTAAAGCAACTGATAAGGCGACTAGCAAGACAACCGCTAAAGCCGCTAACACGACAGATAGTCCGGCAGCGGCTAAAGCAGATAACACGGCGAATAGCCAAACAATGACTAAAGCAAATAACACAGCAGATAGTCAGGCAACGGCTAGAACAGATAACACAGCAGCTAATAAGACATTGGCAAAAGCAGCTAACATGACAGATAGTCAGACATCGGTTAAAGCGGATAATACGACAACTTGTCAGGCAACTGTTAAAGCAGCTTACACGACAACTAGCCAAGCAATAGCTCAAGCAACTGACACGACGGCTAGCCAAACAATAACTAAAGCAGCAAACACTACAGCTAGCAAGGCAACGGCTAAAGCAGATTACACCGCAACTAGCCAAACAACCGCTAAAGCCGCTGACACAACAGCTAGTCAAGCAACGACCAGAACAGCAAACACAACAGCTAGTCAAGCAACGACCAGAACAGCAAACACAACAGCTAGCAAGGCAACGGCCAGAATAGCAAACACTACAGCTAGCAAGGCAACGGCTCAAGCAACCGACACGACGGCTAGCCAGACAACGGCTAAAACCACAAATACTGCCGCTAACACGACAACCAACAAGGTAGTTGTGGACAAGGACACCCTGAAGCTGCTGGAGTACGAATTAGCCCGGCATAATTACGCCGATTATGTGCGCCTGGTCCATGACGGACGCTGGAAAGCCAGCTTTTTCGGCAAGTTCCTGTGCCGGGAGGTGCAGCACTTTATTGAGAAGCCCACCGATAAGCCCTATGAAATCCTGGTGCTCTCGGTACCGCCCCAGCACGGCAAGTCCATGACCATCACGGAAACCCTGCCCTCCTGGTTTTTGGGAAAAAACCCTCAAGGTCGGGTCATTGAAATTAGCTATAATATGGAATTTGCCAAGAAATTCGGCCGCAAAAACCGGGAGAAGATACGCAATTACGGCAAAAAAGTCTTTGCTATCGGTCTGGCCGCCCGCCCCTGTAATGAACTGGAATTTGAGCTGGACAACCATGTGGGAGGCATGATATCACGGGGCATTGACTCCGGTGTTACCGGCCAAGGCGCTAACCTGATGATTATCGACGACCCGGTGAAAAACCGCGCCGAGGCGGACAGCAAAACCACCCGCAACAGGGTGTGGGCTGAATGGCAGGATAGCTATAAATCCCGTTTAGCGGCGGGAGCTAAGGTTATTGTCATTCAAACCCGCTGGCATGAGGACGATTTAGCCGGCCGGATAATCAATTGTGAGCCTGACGTTACGGTGATAAATTTGCCCTGTGAGGCCGAGGAAAACGACCTCATGGGCCGGGAGCCGGGAGAGCCACTCCACCCGGAAATTAAAAAGGACGCTAAGTGGCTTAAAGCCTTTAAGGAATCGGTTAAAAAAACCGAGGGCACCCGCACTTGGGAAGCCCTCTACCAGGGCCACCCCACAGTGGACGAAGGCAATATCATTAAGCGGGAATGGTGGCAATTTTACCGGCAGCCGCCGGAAAACCTGTTTAAAATTATCTCTCTTGACGCCAGCTTTAAGGATACCGACCGCTCGGACTTCACCGCCATTCAGGTTTGGGGCAAGAGCGAAGCCAGCTATTATTTGCTGGAACGTGTCAAGGCCAGAATGGACTTTGTGTCCACTCTGAATAAATTAAAATATTTACGCTATGCCCACCCTACCACGGTGGGTATTTTGGTGGAGGATAAGGCTAACGGACCCGCCGTTGTGGCTATGCTGAAATCAAGCGTACCCGGTGTTATCGCCGTTAATCCCCAGGGGGGCAAAATGGCGCGGTTAAACGCTGTGGCAGGGACTATTGAGTCCGGCAATGTTTATTTACCCGAAAACGCCCCTTGGACCGATGAATTTATTGAAGAATTTGCCGCCTTTCCCAATGGCGCCCACGACGACGAGGTGGACTGCTGCTCCCAGGCCCTAAACAGGCTGGTTTACACCTACACCCACATTGAACCCCCCAAGGAGGAGGATTTAGCAATGCTACAGCCCAAAAAGCAGATTTTTGGCGTACCTGTCAACATCAAGGGGCTGTTTCGATAAGGAGGAATGAGGAGGAATTATGACTCATCTTATTATGGTATTCCTGGGCCTGGCCATTATAACGCCGCTGCTTACGAGCTATCTTGTTCTGCGAGCCGGGAAAGCAGCTTTAGCTAAGCAGGCCGATTCAGCCCTGGCGCGGTATGGCGATATTGTGGCCAGGTTTATGGCTCTCGCCGACTCCGGCAAGGCGCAAAAGAGGCTGCTGGAAGCGTCAAGCGACTCTATTGAAGAGCAAAAATTGCAGTTAGAAGGGTTAAGCAATTCTATTGAAGAACAAAATATGCAGCTAGAAGAGTTAAGAAACTCTGATGAAGAACAGAAAATGCAGTTAAAAGAGTTAAACAAATCTAACGAAGAACAAAAATTGCAGTTAGAAGAGTTAAACAACTCTGACGAAGCACAAAAAATGCAGTTAGAAGGGTTAAGCAACTCTATTGAAGCACAGAAAATGCAGCTAGATACCATGAACCACCTGCTACACGAGGTTATAGAGGCGCGGAAAAATTTACCGGAGCAGGAGCCGCTTCAGGAGCTTACCCCGGAGGAACAGCGGGAGCAGGAGCGCAACCAGCGGTTAGGGAAAGATATACAGTCCATGCTCGGTTATAACCCCTATGATTTAGCGAAGAAAAGAGGTAAATAATGGCTGAAAAATATTTTACCGCCCCAACCTCGGCCCAGGATATTGCCAGGCTCTACCAACAGGGCAAGGATTATAACGCAAAGCTCGACCTATCTACCACGGTAGAGACTAACCGCAACTTTTACTGCGGCAACCAGTGGGAGGGCCTGGAAACCGAGGGCCTCAAGCCGGTAGTATTAAATATCATCCGCCCCACGGTCCAAATTAAGGCGGCCTCTATTATGTCGGAGGATATCGCCATGACGGTGCGGCCCTACGGCATACCCGGAGCCATATCCGAGGATATGGAGAAGGAGGCGGCTATCCTCACCGACGAGCTGAACCGCCTGTGGGAAAAGCGCAAGGGGACGACGAAAACCAGGCGAATTTTAACCTCCTGCCCGGTGGACGGCGACGGCTGCTGGCACACCTTTTGGGACGACAGCGCCCCGGTGGCCACTGTCAGCCGGGAAACCTTGGCTAGCCTCAACGCCCATGAAGGCGCCAACCCGGAGACAGGGACAAATACAGATATTGTTACAAATACAAATATAGATGCGACAGAGGCATTAAATACAGATACCACAAGGGCGAATACTGCTGCTCCCCCCACAGCGGACGGGAGCTTGGTCCGAGGCACAGTTAATGACCCCAGGTCAAAAGATAGCAGAACAGGAGCTCATGACCCCAGGGCAACAGGCAACAGCACAGGAGCTAATGCCCTTAGGGCAACAGACAACAGTACAGGGGCTTATGACCCCAGGGCAACAGACAACAGTGCAGGGGCTCATGACCCCAGGGCAGCAGCCGGCAGCACAGAAGTTAATGACCTTAGGGCAACAGGCAACAGTACAGGAGTTAATGACTCCAGGGCAACAGTCGGCAGCACAGAAGTTAATGACCCAGAGGCAGCAGCCGGCCACATAGAGGCTGAGGGGGACTTGGATTTTGAGCAAATTTTAAATACCCGCTGCTTTTTCGGGAACACCAGCGACCCCGAGGTGCAGACCCAGCCCTGGATACTCATTGCCAGTCGGGAATTTACCGCTGCCCTCAAAAAACGGGCTGAGGGTGTAAAAGGGGTCAATGTTGAGGACATCAAAGGCAGCTCCGACGATTACTTTGACGATGAACAGGAGGACCGCACCACCCTCTTTACCCTCTATTATCGGGACGAGGACAGCGACACCATCTGGACCATGGAAAGCACCGCCGACACCCTCATTAAGGAGGCCACGGACACTGGCTTGCACAATTACCCCATTTGCTGGCTGAATTGGGAGGAGCGGCTCAATTCTTATCACGGCTACTCCGCTGTTTCCGAGCTGGTGCAAAACCAGCTGGCAGTTAATGTTTTGGCTACTATGGCGGTAGCCAGCGTTTCCCGTTCCGCCTTCCCCACCATTATTTACCGCAAGGATATGCTCCCCAACGGCTGGGACAACGGGGTGGGCTCCGCTATCGGCATTAACGGCTTTGTGGAGAATGTAAACCAGGTGGCACATGTGGTGGAGGGGGCGAATTACGGCTATCAGGTTGATAAGCTGATGGATTATCTGATATCCACCACCAACGCCTTAAACGGCGCCACAGACGCTACCCTGGGCAATGTTAACCCCGAAAATACCTCGGCGATTATTGCCGTGCAAAAGGCCGCCACCACCCCCCTGGAGCTCCACCGCCGCAACCTCTACCAGTTTATTGAGGATTGGGCCAGAATAGCCATTGACTTTATGGCCGCCTATTACGGGGTCAGGCCGGTGGCGGTGTTTAACCATAGGCTGAACCAGGAGGAAATCATTGAATTTGATTTTTCCACCATCAACACGGCGGCGCTGGACATTAAAATTGATATTGGCGGTTCTTCCTACTGGAGTGAACTGACGGAGGTTAAAACCCTGGACAATCTATTCCTTAAAGAAATGATAAGCGCCATTGACTACATTGACCTGATGCCGGAAAGCCTCATGCCCCACAAGCAAAAGGCCATGGCCAACTTGCGGGCCAGAGAAGCCCCAGCCGCCCCGGCAGCCCCGGCCGCTGACCCCCAACAGCAGATGATGAACCAGGCTATGGGTATGAGCGAGGAAATGCCACTACAGGAGCCGCAGACCAACCCCTCCCCCATCGCTCCCACCGCTGAGGACCTTTTGGGCCTCACCCAGTTGGACAGGGTTAACGCCACAGTGGCTAAAACCCGGAATTTGTAAGGGGTTAACATTACAGTTGCTATAGCTCGGATTTGATACGGGGTAACGAAGCTGTAGCTAAGGCCCAGGACCACATGGTCAGTTTACCATACTGCTGCTAAAGCACAGTAACTATTGTGCAGCTTACGCTAATCTTGATAGTACAGGAGTTAGGCGGAGTTTACTCTACCGGTGCCATAGCACAGGACTTAAACGGGGTTTACCCTACTGTAGCCAAGGCGCACAGGTAATAATAGGCAGTTTACGCTGCTGTTGCTAAAGCGCAGAATCAATACGAGGGTAATATACCGTCGCCAAGGCTTAGAATTTGTAAGGGGTTTACCCTACTGTAGCCATAGTACAGGACTTAAACGGGGTTAACCCTACTAGTGCCATTGCACAGGTATTAATATGTAGTTTACGTTGCTGTTGCCAAGACGCAGAATCAATACGAGGGTAATATACCGTCGCCAAGGCTTGGAATTTGTAAGGGGTTTACCCTACTGTAGCCATAGTACAGGACTTAAACGGGGTTAACCCTACTAGTGCCATTGCACAGGTATTAATATGTAGTTTACGTTGCTGTTGCTAAAGCGCAGAATCAATACGAGGGTAATATACCGTCGCCAAAGCTTGGAATTTGTAAGGGGTTTACCCTACTGTGAGCAAAGCTCAGAATTAGAGCCATGTAACCTCACTGGGGCTAAAGCACAGTATTAATGTGCAGTCAACCCTGCTGTTGCTAAGGCGGGAATAATAGTCAGCTTTCACTAACCTTACCAAAGCCCAAATTGATACGAGGTAAACCTACTGGGCAAAAGCACAGAAATGAAGGCGTTGTTAACCATACTGTCGCTAAGGTGCAGAATTTAATGCAAAGTTAGTCCCACTGGTGCCAAGACACAGGAAATAATAGGCAGCTATTGCTAATCTTACTAAAGTGCAGAATTGGTACGAGGTTAAAACTACTGGTCCCAAGGCACAGAATCAAAACGAGGCTAACATACTATTGCCAAGGCTCGGGATAAACGGGGTTTACCCTACAGTGGGTAAAGCTCAGGATTAGCGCGATATAACCTCACTGGGGCTAAAGCACAGTATTAATGTACAGTCAACCCTGCTGTTGCTAAGGCGGGAATAATAGTCAGCTTTCACTAACCTTA
>DXZC01000008.1:11625-15846 GCA_019415505.1 Peptococcaceae bacterium
CCAAAGCCCAAATTGATACGAGGTTAAATCTACTGTTGCTAAAGCACAGAAATGAAGGCGCTGTTAACCATGCTGGTGCTAAAGTATATAATTAAGCCACATTTAACCCCACTGGTGCCAAGGCCTGGATTAAACGGGGTCAACCCGACAGTAAGTAAAGCTCAAAATTAATGTGCAGCTTTCGCTAACCTTACCAAAGCCCAAATTTGATACGAGGTTAAAACTACTGGTGCCAAAGCGCAGAAATGAAGGCGCTGTTAAACCTACTGTTGCTCAAGCTAAAAATTAATAGGCAGTTAACGCCACTGGTGCCAAAGTCAGAATTAATGTGGGGGTAACACTACAGTTACTTAGACTCTGTGGGGGTAACACTGCAGTTACTTAGGCTCGGAGTTAAGAAAGGGGCTACCGCGGCTTAATCCCCATTTAATAGATGGGGGACGCTACAAGCGCCAAAGACGTAAGGGCAACTGAAAATCAAAATCCGTTAACAACAGGCCCAAAGCCTGTTTTTTTATACCCAATTATAGTCTATAGGAGGATAAACCTATGTTAGAAAACCAAGCCGCGGACAGCCATATCTCGGCAGTTGGTACAGAGCAAACAGCAGGCGGCAGCCAAACCGAAGCTGTGGGTGAACAAACAGGCAGCGAGGGTGACAGCCATATCACCAACGAGGCCGCAGAAAAAGCCTTTGACCGGGAAATGAACGCCTTGTGGGGCTTGGAAAGTCCCATAGCTGCGGCGGAGGCCCCGGACTCAGGAGAATACGAGGCAAAAACCGCCCAAGACGAGGCCAGCCAAGGTTACGAATCCCCAGCGGAAGCAGAATCCCAGGCGGAAGCAGAATCCGAGGCTGAATCCGAATCCGAAGCCGAAGCCGAGGGCGAAGCTGAATCTGAAGCTGAAGGCGAGGCCGAATCCGAAGAGGAAGCCGAGGGCGAAATTGAGGAGGAAACCAGCGGCGCGACCGACGCTACCATGACCCTAAATTACCTGGGCCGCCAGGTAGATATCCCCCTGGACCAGGTAAAGGACTTGGCGGAAAGAGGTATGAACCTGGACCGCCTGCGCTGCCAATACGACAAATTAAAGCCCCTGGAGCCGCTTTTGGAGGCCGTTGAAACCACCGCCTTATTTTACGATGTGCCGGTGGCGGATTTTATCAGGGGTATGTCCTCTTTGGAGGGGCTGAGGAATGACGAGGTCCAGCGCCTGGTGGCACAGGGGAGCACCGAGGAGGCCGCCTTGGAGGTCTTTAACAGCAAGCTGGCTGTGGCCCAGGCCAAAAGGGAGCAGGGAAACCCGGCTAACGGCAGTCAACGGGGCTTATCTAGGGAGCAGAAGGAGCAAATAGTGGCCTTTCAGCGTTTTCGGCCAGAGGTTGACCAGCAAATTAAGGCGGGCAGGACCATGCCTGACCAGGTTATAAAGGACTGGCATAACGGCGCCTCCTTAACCGAGGCCTGGCTGCTCTATGAGGGCCGGGAGGCGGAAAAAGCCCAAAAATCGTTGCAAAAAGAGTTAGAAACCGTGAAAAAAGAGCACGCAAAGCTCACAAAAGACTTAAAAAACCTCAAAAAAAATACGGAAAACAAACATAAAGCGCCCAGCAGCAAAAAAGGCGCCGGCGGCGGCAGCGGCCACCCGGACCCCTTTAGCGGTTGGGATAAATTTTGAGTAAAGAAAGGAAATTATTATGCCACAAATTAATTTAGCTGAGGAGTTCAGCTCTAAAATTCAGGAAAGATTAAAACTTACCGCTTCCACCGAGGAAATTGTGAACCACGATTACAAGTTTGACGGGGTAGATTCGGTGCATATTCTCTCCGTTGATACCATGCCCATGCACGACTACACCAAGGGTGGCACCAGCCGTTACGGCACCCCCCGTGATATTGGCGATACCGAACAGGTAATGATTCTGAGCCAGGACAAGAGCTTTACCGGCATTTTGGACAAGGGCGACGTGCAGGACCAGAAGATTAAAAAGTCCGCCAACCAGTGCATGATTCGCCAGACTGACGAGGAAATTAAGCCTATGATTGAAAAATACCGCTTACAGCGTATTGTGCAAAAGTTGGGGCATAAAATCGTGGAAACCTCCCTCTCCAAAACCAATGCCTACGATAAATTCCTGGCCATGCAGGCGGAGCTGACCAACGCTAGGGCGGAGAGAAGCAACCGGGTTTGTTTGGCTACCCCCGAATACCTCAATATGCTGAAAACCGGGGACTTTATCAAGTATTCCGACCGCTCCCAGGAAATGCTGGTTAAAGGGATTATCGGCGAAGTGGACGGGGTAAAAATAGTGGAATTCCCCAAAGAGCTGATGCCCGCCGGGGTGGTGGCAATCTGGGGGAACAAGAAGGCCGTTACCGCTCCGGAAAAACTAAAGGAGCTGGTGATTCATGAAAATCCCCCTGGCATTAACGGCAACCTTCTGGAAGGGCGTATTCGCTTTGACGCTTTTGTCCTCGATACCAAGGTGCCCTTGCTGGGGGCGATTTATGAAAGCGGCGCCTTGGTGGCGGCTCCCGTCATCGCTTACACCGCCGGGAGCACCAACACCATTGCCATTACCTCCGCCACCAGCGGCGCCACAATTAAATACACCTTAGACGGCTCCGACCCCAGGGATTCTCTGACCGCCGAAACCTACACCGCCGCCATCAGCACCGCGGCCTGGAGCGGCGCTAACGGCGATACTAAAGTAAGAGCTTACGCCTATAAAGCAGGAAGCATAGACAGTTTGGTTGCTGAGGAAATGGTGCCTGTGGCCGACGCTTTAGCGCGGAACTGAGGCCAGCTATGGCGGCAGTAAAGGTACAAGCTATTTACGAAAGGGCCCTGGCCGTACTGGGTAAAACCGAGGAAGGCACCGACTACCCCTTGGCGGACAGGGTCCCCGCCCTCCTGGGCCCCTATCTTCAGACCCTCAATCTCTATCGGGACGACGCCGATAAAATAGGCCCGGTTAAGACCTTGCAGGATAAGATGGAGCTCACCGATAATGAGGCGGAAGCCCTGGCCTACTGCTTGGCGGCTGTGGCCGGGTCCGAGGCGGGGATATCCCAATTTGCCCTGAAAATCATCTTGGAGAACCGCAATGCCCTGATGGGCGCCTTTACCGGCGGCTTTGAGGATATAGGCGAGGGCCATTTGCTGTAAGGAGGTAAGATGAAAACCATAAAGGATATAATTGACCAGGTTAACCTCCTGCGGGACAACGCCAACACGGAAATCGGGGAGATGCTGGCTTATCTTAATGCCCTGGACTGCCAGATTATGGCGGCAGTCAACCCGGTTTACGCTGACGCGGTGTTAGATACCGCCACGGCGGCAGCCAGCTATGACCTCCCGGCGAGGCTGGAGGTTGATGATATTCACGGCGTTTACGCCGCCGGCCGGCGGCTTTTACGCAAAAAGAGTTTAAACGACGGCTGGGACGGCTGGTACTGCGACGGTGGCCGCCTGTATTTTACCCCCGTGGACTTGGGGCCGGAGGTGGTTATCCAATATTTAGAGCCAACGGCGGAGCATCGTCTGGAGGATATTGCCACTGACCATAACCTGGCTGTGCCACCGGCTTGGCGGGAATTGTACGTTTACCACATCTTAGCCCAGATAGCCGCGAAAGAGGGGGACGCTGAGGGCTATGAAAATTATAAGTCTGATTTTAACGCCTGCCTGAGCCAGTGTCTGGCGGTTTTGGGCAAGAGCCGGCTCTACCCCAATTTAGCCCTCAAGGAGTGAGGTAATTTGTGGAAATACCTCAAGGACATTAACCCCAATAATTGCAGGTCGGGGAATTTAAGGGCTTATCCCGCTGGACCATTATCAACCTAAAGGAGTGAGGTAATTTGCGGAAATACCCTAAGGACATTAACCCCAATAATGTGCAGGTCGGGGAGTTTAGGAGCTTATCTCGCTGGCCCATTAGCAGCCCAAAGGAGTGAGGTAATTGTGGAAATACCCTAAGAATATTGAACCCAATAATGTGCAGGTCGGGGAGTTTAGGAGCTTATCTCGCTGGCCCATTAGCAGCCCAAAGGAGTGAGGTAATTGTGGAAATACCCTAAGAATATTGAACCCAATAATGTGCAGGTCGGGGAGTTTAGGAGCTTATCTCGCTGGCCCATTAGCAGCCCAAAGGAGTGAGGTAATTGTGGAAATACCCTAAGAATATTGAACCCAATAATGTGCAGGTCGGGGAGTTTA
>DXZC01000008.1:15946-18728 GCA_019415505.1 Peptococcaceae bacterium
TTGTGGAAATACCCTAAGAATATTGAACCCAATAATGTGCAGGTCGGGGAGTTTAAGGGCTTATCCCGCCTGCCCATTATCAACCAGGGGGAATTACAAGTCAGCAAAAACCTGGTGTTTGATTTTTACCCTGTCATGTCGGTACGCCGGGGCCGCACCTTGGTAAACCAGGTTGAGGGCAAGCCCCAGTCCTTTATCGCCGTTAACGGCAAGTTCGCCGTAGTAGCTGGGAATAAGCTGTTTTACGACGGCGTGGCAGCGGCGGGGCTGTCCCTGACAGACGGCAGAAAATCCCTGGTGGAGTTTTGGGGCAAGATTTTTATTTTCCCGGACGCGAAATATTACGACATTGCCACCGCGACCTGGGGCAATATCGGCACAGGGGCATATCCCGCTGACGGCTCCTGCCCTGAGATGGATTATGTGGTGGTGCATAACAACCGGCTCTGGGGCTGCAAGGGCAACCATGTTTACGCTTCCGCCCTGGGTAATGCCCTGGGGGATCGCAATCCCGACTTTGTTCCTACAGAAGGAAACCCCAAGCCGCCCAGTGATTACGGCTGGACCTACTTTGTGGAAGGCGGCAACCCGGCGGAGAGCGGCAGCTGGGCGGTGGATTGCGCCATTGACGGGGACTTGCAGGGTATTTGCTCCTGGGACAACCGCATTGTCTGCCTGGGGGAGCGCAACCATTTGGAAATATACGGCGATTATCCCTCCAATTTCAGTATGCGGAGCATCACTAAATACGGCACCATCAGCCACAGCTCCATTCTGGAGGTAAATTCCCGGCTGTACTATGTGGCCAACAACGGCGTTTTGCAGTACAGCGGCGGCGTGGAGCGGGAAGTGTCCCGCAACCTCAACGAGTCCTATAACGCCGCGGTCTGCGGCACCGACGGCATCAGGTATTATCTGGCCCTGAACAGCGGCGCGGACAAAAGGCTCTATGTTTACCACAGCCTTTTAGACTGCTGGACCGAGGAGGACAGCCTGGATATTGTGGACTTTGCCACCATGGCGGGGTTTGTTTACGCCCTCTGCGCGGACGGAAAAATCTATAAATTCAACGACCCCGCCAGCACTGAAAAGGTGGCCTGGCGCTTTGAGTTTGACGATTATTCCCCTGCTATCTACAACAATACTGAGGTGCGGTCTTTAAAGCTGAAGGTAAAATCTACCACCAACACCTATGTGAATGTTGACGTTGCCGTGGACGGGCGGGAAAGGGAGACGAAAAAGGAAATTACCTTTCCCAATAATTCCTTACAGCGAATTAACATTGGCGTCGGCCGTGGCAGCGAACACCGCTTTGCCGTTTATGGCCAAGGGGCCATTGATATTTTTGGCTACCAGTATACCTTTACCGACGGAGGTGATAAATAGTGCCCTTTTATGCCGATTACCCCGACTTGGACGGGCTGACCACGGCCAGGCAAATTGAGGAATTGTATAACAAGTTTCTGGCCCTCTCCCGTGAGGTGGAGTATGCTGTAAATCATATTGACCATAAAAACGTGACCCCGACCTTTAGTAAGGAGATGTCCAACGACCGGGACAATATTACCAAGCTGGAGCAGACAGCGGATAACATAACCATCAGCGTTGCCAATCTGGAGCGGACAGTGCAAAACACCAGCGCCAGCCTTGCTAACCTGGAGCGGATAACGGAAAACACCAGCGCCGGCCTTGCTAACCTGGAGCAGATAACGGAAAATACCAGCGCCAGCCTTGCCAGTCTGGAGCAGATAACGGAAAACACCAGCGCCAGCGTTGCCAGCCTGGAGCAGATAACGGAAAACACCAGCGCCGGCCTTGCCAGTCTGGAGCGGATAACGGAAAACAAGGTGGACAAAACCGCCGCTTATTATCAGTTTGACAGCGCAGCCCTGACCATTTACAGCGCCGGCCTCAAGATTCGCAAGGGCACCCCGGAAAGTCCCGGAGAACAAGTGTTTTATGCCGATAATGAGGGGAATTTATGCTTGCGTGAGATATGCCTTGTTGACGAAGAAGGTAAAATAGCGGCCAAAGTCATTCAAGGAGGCATTGGATTACATGCTATAACCCTTTATGACATAGCCCATGAGAATGAATACGGCCTGATATATGTAGATGAGAACTCTCCCCGCCTCATAATAGGAGGGGGCGGATATGGTTTAAGTCATATCGGAAACAACCCTGCCGTGGATAATGGCGTAGAGATAGGCAGCGGCTACAAGCGGCCAATTTCAGCGACTCCCACAGAACCGGAAAAGAAACAGCACAGCGGCATAACTCTTACCGGCGATGTGGTGATAAGCAACTTTGCCGACGACTATTACCGCTACCCGGTGATAGGGGACGCTAACTATAAAACCCGGCTTTATCTGGAGAATGACGCCATAAAATTCGCCCTCTTTAACCCCGTGACTGACGCCGTTGTCAACACTTACACCCTAATACCCGACAGTGTGAACTGAGTGCAGGGTGAACGGAGTACGAGGTGAACTTAGTACGGGGTGAACTAGGTACGGGGTGAGCTGAGTACGGAGCGAACTGAATACGGGGTAACCAAGTACGAGGTAACTAAGTACAGGGTAACTAAGTATCGGGTAACTAAGTACGAGGTAACTAAGTACAGGGTAACTAAGTACAGGGTAACTAAGTACGAGGTAACTAAGTACGAGGTAACTAAGTACGAGATAACTAAGTACAGGGTAACTAAGTACAGGGTAACTAAGTACAGGGTGAACTAAGTATCGGGTAACCAAGTGCAGGGTGAACTTAGTACAGGGTGAAT
>DXZC01000008.1:18828-27793 GCA_019415505.1 Peptococcaceae bacterium
CAAGCGCAGAGTGAACCAAGTACCGGGTGAACCAAGTGCAGGATGAACTTAGTACAGGGTGAATCAAGCGCAGAGTGAACCAAGTACCGGGTGAACCAAGTGCAGGATGAACTTAGTACGGGGTAACCAAGTATCGGGTAACTAAGTACAGGGTGAGCTGCTAAGTACAGGGTGAACCAAGTACGGGGTAACTAAGATTGGAGGAAATATGAGCGATAAGGAAGTACGGGAAAACCTGAAGCGGGTTTTCTTTTTTTTAAACTCTTTAGAAATAAAGGGCATTGCCAATGCCGATTTAGTAACGGCGGCAGCCCAAACTATTAAGGCCTTGGACAATGAATTTGCCCGCAGAGAGAAGGCATTTGTCAATAGAGAAAATGAGCTTGCCGACGGAGTGGAGAGAGAGAAGGCATTTGTCAGCGGAGAAAAGAGAGAGACGGAGTTTGCCAAGAGAGAGTGTGAATTTGTCAGTGGAGTGAATGAACCTGACAGTGGCAAGAAGTTTGCCAGCGGAGAGGAGGAAGCCTGATGTCTGTTGCCCTGAACGATACGGCCCCGGACCGGAAAAAACCGACGGTTAAAAAGGTGGGCATGACGCCGTCCCTGATTGGAATGGTCCGCTCCGCTACGAGGGGGGATAACAAGGCTACCTATGCTCCCCTGTCCACGGCTCAAACCGGTCAAACCGCCGCGCCGGGCAACGCCGGGGCCCCTGCCAACGCTAATGCCAACGCCAACGCTAATGCCAACGCTAATGCCAACGCTAATGCCAGTACCAATGCCAGTACCAATGCCAGTGCCAACGCTAATGACAGTGCCAACACCAGTGTCAACACCGGCGTCAGTTACAATACCGCGAATTGGAGCGAATACGACCGGGGACTGCCCAGCGAGGCCCAGGCGATTATCGGGGCGGCGAAAGACGAATACGCGGCAGCCCAAAAAGCCGGGGACCAGGCGGGCATGAAAGCCGCCTATGACAAGGCCCAAAGGGCCAGAGCTAAATACGGCAGCTATATAGATAATGTGGGGGACGGCAGCGGCTACGTCTATTTCGGCAAGGATACCTGGAGCGCCGCGGACCGGAACCTGCCCCCGGAAGCCCAGGAAAAGCTGCTGGAGTATAAGGCCGGCTATGCCCTGGCTACCACTGAGGCTGACAAGCAATACTGGAACGCCCAGGCCGAAAACCTGCGCAAGCAGTACGGCTATTCCGGCGGGGCCGACGGCTCCGGCTATAGAGAGCTGGGGATTTTAGATAAGGAGTACAACGATACCTCCCAGTATGAATCCCAATATTTAGACAAGATTAACGGGCTGTTAGGAGAGCTGGGCAACTCCCAGTTTGCCTACGACCATGCCACCGACCCCTCCTATCAGGCTTATTTGGACGCTTACACCCGTCAGGGCAATAGCGCGGCGGAGACGGCTTTGGCCAAAACCGCGGCCAATACCGGGGGTATTGCCTCCTCCTATGCCGCCGCTGTGGCCAACCAGATGCAGCAGGATTACGCTAAAAAAGCTACGGATATGATTCCCCTCTTGGAGCAGCAGGCCTATGAGCGCTATGCTAACGAACTGGCTAACAAATACGATTTAGCGGGTATTTACAATACCTTAGACCAAAACGCTTACCAGCAATTTGACGACCAGCGGAACTTTGGGTTTAACCAGTATTTGGCCAATTTAAAAAATGCTTTTGACATTAAGCAGTTAGACTTGGACAGGGAGCAAAGAGAGCAATTCCTAGCCGATAATTTAGCGGCAAGAAATTGGCAGTCCTCGGAAAATGCCAAGGACCGGGAATGGCAAGAACGTCTGCTTCGTTAAGCTGATTAAACTAATTAAACTAATCGAACCGGGCAAGTTAAAGGAGGAATTATGGCCGGATTTGGCGACTTTCGCGTAACTGAGCAGCAGGAAGCGGCAAAAAAGAAAAAGGTTAAAAAGACCCATCCGAAGGCGGCGGCAGCGGCAAAAGTACAAAAGTCCGTTAAAAGCTCCGGGAGTAAAAAGTCCACTGCTAAAAAATCCACAGCTAAAAAGCCCGCTGCCAAAAAGTCAGCTGCTAAAGAAACCGCGGCTAAAAAAACCGTTCCCAAGCTTCAAACCCCTAATAGGGTGCGGGAAAAACAAAAAAAGACCACCATAGAATACCGCCACCGGGGCAGCCGAGGGCAAAACTCCGACAATGACAAGGCCAGGCAGGCGGCTCTAAATTTTTGGGACTCCACCCTGGGGACTTTTAAGAAAAAATCCAACGACCCAAAGAGGGGCGCATCTCTCAGCGAAAATAAGACTTTAGGGCCCTTTGAGAAGGTGGACGCTTCAACAGACAAGATGCTCAGCCTGGCCAATGCCGCCGCCCGGAAAGAGGCTGATAAGAGGCTAAAGGACCTCACTGAGCAGAGAATCAACACTTTGTCGCCACTGGCTAATCCCATGGTAACAGGTATGACCCCGGAGGACGTGAAGGAACAGGCGCGGAAATGGGCGACGGAGCAGCAGAGGAGGGAGGTCCACAATTTCGCACAGCGAGAAAAGGATAGACAAGCCGCTCAGGCCTTTGCCAGTATTCCCTTTGTAGCAGGACCCAGAGCAGCCCAAGGTGTAGTTGATTTTGTCGGCGGAACAGGAAACGCCCTGGCGATGAAAGGTACCCAAAAATACACGGGAGCATTGCAGTACCTGCCTGAAGATACTCAAAACGCATATGCGAGGGCGTTGGGGTACGACAATGCGAGTGATTATTATAGAACCCTGGAAAATAGAGCGGTCAATTTCGCCCAAGACACCGGAATTAACGGTTTATCGGATAACATAGGGAAGCCTGCGGACAAATTGACCAGCAAGCTTACTGGCCCCGGTAAATCTGTGGTGGAAACTACCGGTGATTTTTCCCGTATGGCGGGATATATGCTGCCATCGGTTGCGATAAATAGGTTTGTACCCGGTGCGGGCTATGGCGCATCGGCTATATCGTATGGCGGCAATGCGGCCCAGCAAGCTTATGAAAATGGCGCTACTTTTGATGAAGCTGTGACTATAGGCGAAATTGAGGGTTTAAAATCCGCGGCTATTGATAAGGTCTTAGGCAAGGTTGGCGGTAAGGGCAAGGGCGCATTTGATAAAATCTTTAATCTTGGCTCCGGCAAGAAATTGGTCGACACAGGGAAAAGAATCGTTAGCGAAGGCATGGGAGAAGTAGCCGACACTGCTACAGACCCGTTAGTTGACAGAGCAGTATATAACCCAACCGCACCTTGGGCAACCCCCGAAGAATTGATAAAGTCTTTCGGCGGCGGCGCTACCATCGGCACATTTTATCAGATTCCTGCGGCAATGAAGTATGCCAAAAATTCACCTGCTCCGAGTAGCAGGGGCGGGAATTTGCCGACCGCTGCCGGAAAGGCCGCCAGGAGCAAGCCCCAGCTGCCCACTATTGCCGATATGGTCAGCCCTAAGATAAACGGGAGAGCTAAACCCCAGGGTATGGGCGATTTTCGGAAGATGGAGGCGGAGCGGGAGCGGCAAACCGATACAATTACCTCAGATGAAAACATTGCCCGCTATAGAAGTGAGGTAAACGGCGTTTTTACCGGGGAGCTGCCGGCAGGGAGCATAGTTACTGTGGGGGAAACCCCCGGAAAGTTGCTTGATTATGGGGCTAAGCCCTCGAATATTACCATGACCCAGGACACCGCAAGGAAACTGGCCTATCCCCAGGGCTATTTTGGCGGCGAATATGGGCTTGGCATTCCGGCGTTAAAAGGGTTGCCAGCCCAAATCCAAAACCCCATGGCGATTTTGAAATCTAAAACCCAGGATGACAGCCTCGTGCTTCTGACGGAATGGCAGGACCAGCACAATAATCCCGTGATTATTCCTTTGCGTCTAAATAGGCGCGGAAGCATTGAGCTGGAAAACCGGTGGCCTTCGGCTCCGGGGGAAAAAGAATTCTCCGCGCTCCTGGGGGAAAACCGGGAAAACCTATTGTACACAAGAGAGAGCAAAGACCTCAAAACCCTCCTTGGGGTCAGGCATTAATTGCCCCGCGAACCAGGAAGGTGCCGTCTTTGCTTCTCCTAATCTTTGCTTCTCTTAATAAGCAATCATCAGACTGAGGCTGCTTATTAAAGGCCATTGGTAATTACGAAGCTCAGCAGGAACTACCGGCAACCTCATCTCCCGACCTGATATAGACTGGCAAGAGGGTTAGTTAACTTTTCTAAACGGCCAGGACAGAATGGCTAGAGGGTTAGTTAATTTGCCAAAGCAGACAGGACAGTCTGGCAAGAGGGTTAGCTAATTTACCGAGGCAGCCGGGGATAGCCTGGCAAAAGGATTAGTTAATTTACCAAGGCAGATAGGATAGCCTGGCAAAAGGGCTGGTTAACTGCCCAAACTGCCAGGATAAACTGACAAGAGGGTTAGCTAATTTCCCAAACAACCAGGATAGCCTGGCAAGAGGGTTAGCTAATTTCTCAAACAGACAGGATAGAATGGCAAAAGGGTTAGTTGATTTGCCAAAGCAGACAGGACAGTCTGGCAAGAGGGTTAGCTAATTTACCGAGGCAGCCGGGGATAGACTGGCAAGAGGGTTAGTTAACTTACACAAACAGACAGGACAGAATGGCAAAAGGGCTAGTTAACTTGCCAAGGCAGTCACGCTTACGGCAATCAGACAGACCCGGTGGCCTATTTTGGTTGGGGCGACGCTGGACCCGGCGCTGTGATTAAACCGACGGACAGCGGCAATTATCAGTTCCAGGGTAATGGCGGTACGGCGGGACGTAGGTTCCGGCTCTAGGGGTTTTGGGTCCAGTTCCGGCGGTTCCGACACTTCCGGTGGTTCCGGTAATTCCGGCGATTCCGACGGCTCCTGTGGTACCGGTGGTACCGGCGGCTCCGACGGGTCCGGTGGTTCCGGTGGTTCCGACATTACCGACAGTTCCGGTGGTACCGGCGGTACCGACAGTTCCGACAGTTCCGGTGTTTCTGTTATTCCGGCGGTACCGACGGGTCCAGTGGTTCCTACGGCTCCAGTGGTTCCGACAGTTCCGGCGGCTCCGACGGCGCAGGTAATTCGCTGGGTGGAGCAAGTCCAATAAATTATAGCGCCCTCTATCGCAGCAATGATATTCGCAGCTCCCCCACTTGCCAGTGGCACAACAGCCGCCCCAACATTGAGGGCAATCCCCTACCCACCGCCTTTTTCGGCGGCTTAAATGGCTCCCCTGGAGGGCAGAAAGCCCCTGCTTACACCCTGCCCAAGGAAGTACCTATGGGGGACAAGAGGACGGTGTAAACCTGGTTATTGTGGACAACGGCGACGGCACCTACACTTCCTATAAGAATCTTCCCGCCGTAACGGTTAATACTGAGGATTTGGTTAGCGCCGAGACCTTGGCGGCTATGGCCCCAGAGGGCAATGTGGCGGTGGCAGCCTACACCCCGGACCCCCAAGAATTGGAGGCCTATTATCAACCCGCCGTAACGGTTAAGGCCGGGGATTTGCTCAGCCCTGAAACCTTGGCGGCTATGGCCGCGGAGGGCAATGTGGCAGTGGAAACCTACACCCCGGACCCCCAGGAATTGGACGCCCATTATCAACCCGCCGTAACGGTTAAGGCCGGGGATTTGGTCAGCGCCGAGACCTTGGCGGCTATGGCCCCAGAGGGCAATGTGGCGGTGGCAGCCTACACCCCGGACCCCCAGGAATTGGACGCCTATTATCAACAATTAAGAGGTGCAGTATGAAAAAGGCAGTAGTAAACCAAAAAAGAATTGATATCTCGGAAATTCAAAGGCTCATTGTTAAAGGCGATACTATTGACAGTATCGCCTTTGTGGTGCCCCGTTACTATAACGGCGTTGACTTATCCGACTACAACATTTACCTGAAATATGAAAATGACCTGGGGGTAGGCGAAAACCTGCTTTTGACTCAGGACAAGGTCACCGATAAGGCCGTTACCCTCATCTGGCAGGTGGGGGGCGGCTTTAGCCAGGACCGGGGGCAGCACAAAATACAGCTCTGGTGCTCCCAGGTGGTGAACAATGAAACCATCATGAAGTGGCAGACCTTTCCCGCCCAAATTGAAGTGATAAACACCTTGGACCCCACCCCCATTGTCCTGGCCACCCCGGAGGTGCTGGAGCAGTATTTAAGCTATTACCAGGCTTTGGAGATATTTTATGAGATTGTGGAATCCAATGACGAAATAAAGGTAGGCTTCCGAAAAGGGCCGGGGGGAGAGTGGGAATACACCGGGAATCTCCGGGCTAAGGCCCCTTATATCGGCGAGAACGGTCACTGGTTCCACTGGGACAGCGGTACCTCGTCCTATGTTGATAGCGGGTATCTGGCCACCGGCGACCCGATAAACATCAGAGACGGCAGCAAAATAAAGATGTGGCAGGGCACGGTGGCACAATATAACGCCCTCACCCCGGAGGAGCAAAAAGCCGGTGGCATAATCCATTTTATTGAAGAATACGAGGGGGTGTAAGCTATGCCCCTGAAAAGTGAACAAAAAGAGCTCTACCCCCTGGAGCTGTGCAAAATTTATGGAGCGGGACAACGGATTTATGACCGAGATACCAGGGGAAAGAGCTATTTTTATCTGGCTTTTATCTCTGAGGGCGTGAGGTTTATTACCGAGACTGGCAGGGATTTTTGTATCAGTGACGGCGGTTTTTTCTCCGTCCGAGAAAGATGAGCGCAAAAAGCAAGAAAAGTGAGAAAGGAAGATTTTATGGCTAGCTATTTTAATTTAACCCTTGATACCACGGCCCCGGCGGGTTGTACCTTGAAAATCAACAATGGAGCTACTAAAACCGGGCAACTCGGCGTGACCTTGGCCCTGAGCTGCTTTGACCCTGTTACCACAGGCTATACCATGAAGGTTTACGGCGATATCAAGGTGGGCGTCAATACCGCGGCTTTAACTAAGGAGGCGGCGGCCTGGGAGAATTATGCTGTTTCTAAATCCGTTAACCTCCTGGCCGGGGACGGCCCTAAGACGGTTAAAGTGGTGATACGGGACGATGTATACAACGAGGCCAACGAGGTTACAGCCTCTATTACCCTGGATACAACCTTGCCCACCGTCACTATTACCGGGCCTGACGTGGCCAAGCTCTCCACCCAGAGCGGCAAAAATACGTCAGTCTTTAGCTTTAAGGCGGACGAGGATTTCAGCCAATACAAGGTTAAGGTTGTGCCCACCATCGCCGCCACGCATGATACCGGAGCAGCGATACCTTCTACAGCGGGCTCCCTGAATATGAGCGGCTCCGGCAACTATGCCGCTAACACCAATATTGAAGCCACCATCCAAGGCGCGGACTTCAAAACCGCTCTGGGCGGCGCCGACGGCGTGGGTATTGTCAAGGTCTTTGTTTACGACGGCAGCAACTGGAGCGCTTGATTATGGCTGCTCCCCAGATTAGTTTTTCCCAGGATTTTGCAAAGGTGTCCCAAAATCAGCACATTACAGTGACTTTTTGGGCTGATTTACCGTATACGGAGTTTCAGGCCAGGGCCACCAAAACCGGGGCCGCCTATGGCGTGGGCCTGGGCAGTTTGCTGGCGGCCTTTGGCGCCACCCCGGCGGCAACCAGCCGCACCTTTGAGGTATACAATACAGACCTCGTCAATGGTGACGGCGAGTATCGCCTGTCACTATTTGCCCGAGGTGAGGACGGCGCCTGGAACGATGACCTAGGATTTATAGTGGTGGGCGGCAACCCCTTAGCGACAGCTAACAACCAGGATTTTTTAGTACAGAAACAGAGGTGAAGAAATGGCAAATTACACAAGCTCCCACACTGGGGCGGAGATAGACCAGGCTGTGGACAAGGCCCTGGAAAGTGAAATAGTCAGCGCCGAGGAAAAGTCCGACTGGAACAGTAAGGCAGCGGGGAACCATAATCATGATACAGCCTATGCTCCCAAAAGCCACAGCCAGGACGGTACTATTCACGTTACCGCGTCTGACAAGAGCAGTTGGAATAGTAAAGCGGCGGGGAGTCATAATCATGGCGCGGGAGATATCACCAGTGGTACCCTGACTGTGTCCAGGGGCGGCACCGGGCGCAGTACTCTTACCAGCGGCTATTTTTTACGGGGTAACGGTACAGGTACCGTCACACTCACTTCCCCCAGCGCCGTATTGAGTGATATTGGCGCTGCTCCCAATGTGTCCAGCTTTAAAAACGCGGGTTATTTAGGTAGTTATACCTCTCAAAGCTCCCTAAATAGCAAACTGGACAGTCTTAAGGCCGAAAATTACGGCTATGTTAACAACTTTATCTGTTCCTTGGGGGTTGATTTTCAAGCGACCCAGCCCTTTGGCTGGGCTGCCGGTACTACTGTGCTAGTCAACGGCGGCGGCGATTTCTGTTCCCAGGTGTTAACCGGTTCCACCGGCATATTTCATCGTCAGTGTAATGGGGGAACCTGGCAACCCTGGAAGCAGGTAGGCGGCACCACAGTTCTATACGACAACACTAGCGGCACAACGGGGACCATTACACTATCTCAATCAGCTGCCAACTTTTCCCATATGCGCATTTATTACCGGGATACCGATAACCTTTACAACAGTGTTGATGTATATGACCCTAATGGTAAAGGCTTATGGCTTAGTTCCGCAGCCATAGAAAGCTACGGGACATACTTTAAGCGGGCTGCTGTCCAGATAAACGCTAATAAAATCACTTTTACCCGAAATGACGAAGCCTTTATTAAAGGTTCGTTGTATGAGATTAATGCCGGCAACTATATCTACGTAACCCGTGTAGAGGCCTGGAATTAAGGAGGCTTAAAAGATGAAATACCTGATAACCAATCAGAGTAACTTTAGTCATATTAAATACAATTGGCCGGGCGGCTCCGGTAAAACTGTTAAAAGTAGCGGCTGCGGCCCCTGCGCTATGCTGATGGTGATAGAAAATATGC
>DXZC01000080.1:0-4389 GCA_019415505.1 Peptococcaceae bacterium
ATATTAATCAGAATATTAAGCCGTGGGTCTTAGTTCTATTTGTCCATGGGTGACAAAACGGATAAGAGGTTCTCCATGGAATCATCGTAAAAGCAATAGTGCTTGCGGCCGTTTTGTTTAGCGGCGTAAAGGGCCTGGTCAGCCTGGTGAAATAATTCCTCAAACCTTTCGCTGTTTTGGGGCGCTAAGGCTACCCCCATGCTAATGGCAATGGAAAAATCCCGGTATTTGCCGTTAATGGCCTGGAAAATCCTTTGGATAATCGGCTCTATATCATTTTCATACTCAATAAAAATTAAAAATTCATCGCCGCCAATGCGGGCCGCGATATCGCTGCTGCGAATACTCTTTGCCACCTTTTGAGCCACGTCCTCCAGAACCCGGTCGCCAAATAAATGGCCGTAATTATCGTTGGCGTTTTTAAAAAAATCTAAATCAAAAATAATCAGGGCAAATTTTTGGTCGTCATTTTCCCTGGCTGCCAGGGCCTTAATAATGGACTTTCGAGCATAAGAGCGGTTATACAAGCCGGTAAGACTATCGTACCGGGCCATTTGCTTTAATTGCGCCAGCTCTATTTGCTCTTCATGCACGTCCACAAACTTGCCGATTACGCCGGTTAATTCGTCGCTGCTTTCCTCCACCCAGAGGGGCCGGGCTATGGCCTTATACCACCGCTCCTCCCCGTTGACATTAAGGCGGTAGGTGCGGCTCACTATGGGGTCGTCGGTGGTGGCAGCCCGCAAGCGCTTGTGCAGGTCATAAAAATCCTGGGGAGAAAAAACCTGGCTCAGCTCCTCGTTGGCCTGGGGGTGGGGAATTATGGCGTTTATCCCCAAGAGGGCGGCGCCCCATTCCGACATGGTTAATATATCCGAGTGGTAAACATATTCAAATTGGATTTCTTTGGACATAGAGGCAAAGAACTGGTATTTTGTTCGCTCCTGTTCCAGCAAGGCCAAGGTGCGGTTGGAGGCGTTGCCGCCCCTGAGCAGGTTTTTGGTTATCTTTTGCAGCTCTTCCCGGGAAACGCCCTCAGCCGAGCGAATACGCAGCTCGTCTTTGAGGTAGGGGCCGATCTCCTCAAGGCATTGGAGTAAAAGGGGGTTAAAGGCCCCGCATTGGCCATCAAGAATCATGGCCATAGCCTTTTCGTGGTCATAGGCGGGCTTGTATACCCTGGCGCTGGTGAGGGCGTCATAAACATCGGCCAAGGCCACTACTTGGGCGGAAATAGGAATTTCCTCCCCCTTTAAACCGTCGGGGTAGCCGCCGCCATCGTAACGCTCATGGTGCCAGCGGCAGATGTCCCTGGCTATTTGTACCAGCTTTTCGCTTTGGAAATACTGTATATTTTCCAGCATTTCCGCCCCTATCGCGCTGTGGGTTTTGACAATTTCAAACTCCTCAGCCGTTAATTTGCCGGGTTTATTGAGTATCTGCTCTGGAATGGAAATTTTGCCAATGTCGTGGAGGGCTGAGGCGTTGGTAATCAAGGCAATTTGGTTGGGGGTTAAGTTGTATTGGTCGGATATTTTTGCCAAATGCTTGAGCAGGGATTCGGTAATAATTCTGATGTGCAGCACGTGCATACCGCTTTCCCCGTTGCGAAACTCCACAATATGGCTGAGAATTTCAACCATGACCATATTGGTCTTTTCCTTTTCCAGCATTTGCTCTGTGACCAAGTTTTCCAGGGCCTTCTGCTTGGAATAGAGCATAATGGTGTTTTTTACCCGCCGTTTTACGGTTTTTTCATCAAAGGGGCGGCTAATATATTCCGCTGCCCCCAGGTCGTAGGCGTGGTCCATATAGGAGGATGAAGTTTCCGCGGAAATCATAATAACCGGTATTCTCTCCATCCAGCCGCTTTTATTCATGGTGGACAGAACCTCAAAGCCGTCCATTTCCGGCATTACCACGTCCAGCAAAACCAGGGATATATCGGCGTAATTTTGGTTGAGCTGGGCTATGGCCTCTAGGCCGTTGGCTGCCTCTAAAAGTTCAAATTCCTCTGTTAGCATATCCGAGAGGAGAGAGCGGTTTATCTCTGAGTCGTCAACAATGAGAATCTTGTGCTTTTTCGGCAAAGGCCCCGCCTCCTTCCTCCGGCAGTTCCAGTAGCTCATTGACAGACTGATAAATTTGTTTATAATTAGCCTCTACCTGTCTGAATAAAGCAGTCAAGTTTTCCGTCTGGCGCTGGTGGCGCAAAATTTCCGTCAGCTCGCTGTCCACCGCGGCTAAAGTGGTCAAACCCAAGTTCAGGGCTATGCCTTTAATAGTATGGGCTGCCATAAAGGCCGCCTCATAATCAGCCTGGGCTAGGGCGGTCTTTAAGTCGCTGAAATTATGGTCTTTAATGAACATGAGCAAAAATTTTTTTATACGTTCATCAGTGCCCAGCCGGCGGAGGGCGTCTGGGTAGTCGCCGCCTATGGCGTTATAACATTCCTGTACGGTCATGATATCATCTCCCTTAATGCAGGTATTTAAATGCCCTGCTAATCCGGTTACAGCCCTTAGATCTGGCCTTCAGTTTGTCCTAAGAGCATAAATCCGGCAATTTTTGGCTAATTCGCTGGTTCAATAGAGCGCCAGAAGCTGGCGGCTGTTAATTAACGCCTGGGGCCTGAAACCTGTACCCTCTGACCGCCCTTAACTATAGGGGCCAGAGGCCCAAAAAAGACCTGGCCTTAACGGCCAGGGCCTGGGTTTAATTAGATTCCTCCTGTGGTAAAAAGCTATTTAAGTAGTCAATAGTGGCGCTGGGAGCCTGAAAAGTGAGGTCAAAGCCTGCCAGGGTGACGGTAACATAGTCGCTGTCCCTGTAGGTGATAACCTCAGCCCCGGTAATAGATTTTACATCATCTTCACTTTGGCCCAGTTTAACGGTTTCCTGTATATTTAAAACAAACTTGGCCTGGGCCTCGGCTTGCTCCGGCAATTTACTCATAGTCCAATCCTCTAACGCCAGGGAAAGGACAAAGCTTTCAATTTCCTCTGTCTCAGAGATAGTCTTTATGGTTTCGTTATTGCTCAAGTCAATTATGGTAATGTTCTCCTCCTGAATTTCAGCGGTTTTATCATTACAGGCCGCCAGAGCCAGGGAGAGCAGAATAATTGTCAAAATCAAAGTCAGTTTTTTCATTTATTGCTCCTTAAAAATTGCTGGGGGCTATTGGCTGAAGTGTGAGAACTTGCGGACTTTTGCCGTAAAAAATAATCACACTCCAGCATTGCGCGCCCCGGTTTTTGAATCTTTATTTAACTTACTTACGGCAGTAATTTCAGTATGGTAAAATAACTGCCAGTAACAAAAATAGTGTACGGTTGAGAAAGTAGCTTTCCCCTTGCAAAAATATTTTTAGGTTACGAAAATAATCTTCAGTTTGCGAAAGTCTAAGGAAATAAATTCCAGTAAGAAAAATAGCGTACGGTTGAGAAAATAACTTTCCCCCTGCAAAAATAATTTCAGGTTACGGAGATAACCTTCAGCTTGGGAAAATAGTTTTAATTTGTCTAATTTCCAATTTACGGAAATAATTTCAGTTTAGAGTCTACTTAGAGTCTACAGTTTCCAGAAATAATTTGCCAATAATCTCAGCTTACAAAAATAACTTCAGTATCAGCAGGAGCCTCTAGGTGTAGCTCCGCGCCATTATTCCTTGGTTTTAGCGGGGCTTTGGCCTAAGCAATGGCGGCAAATCAGTATAATTATTGCCGTGGCAATGAGGAATCCCGCTAAAAATACACCGGGATTGCCAACACCCAAATAAAAGTGGCTCAGGCCATAAATGGCAAAAAAGAACAAGTATACGGCAATAGCCGCTAAACCGCACTGTAAAATTTGCCGCCGCTTTGTTTCCCTCACCAGCATTTGCTGCTGCTGTGTTTCCAGTCTGGCCGCTTTGACCGCTAACTCGTCAAACTCTGAGGGCTGTAAAAGATAATCAACGGAAACCTCAAAAAATTTACTCAGCTCTACTATTTTGTCCAGCTCCGGCGTGGCCTGGCCGGACTCCCACTTTGATACGGATTGCCTGGTCACATTAAGCTGTTCGGCAAGTTGCTCCTGAGTTAGCCCCCTGCTTTTCCGTATTGCCAATATTTTTTCACCTAAATTCATAATTGACCTCCTTAATTTTACTACTTAACAGAGTAGCAGAAGGCCCGGTTGCGTTCTATACCTTAGGCTGTATATTTCCGCAACCATTGGTTGCAATTTCCCAGCAAAGATGCGGAGCGGGTTTTTTAACTACTTTATTTTACCATTGTTTGTCCTTTGGTCGGTAGCCTCTGACACTTCCATTGTTTGGCTTTTAATCGTAAGTCTCTAAGACTTCCATTGTTTTGCCTTTGGTCGCAAGCCTCCGACACTTCCATTGT
>DXZC01000080.1:4489-9785 GCA_019415505.1 Peptococcaceae bacterium
TTGGTCGCAAGCCTCCGACACTTCCATTGTTTGGTCTTTAGTCGCAAGCTTCTAAGACTTCCATTGTTTGGTCTTTAGTCGCAAGCTTCTAAGACTTCCATTGTTTGGTCTTTAGTCGCAAGCTTCTAACACTTCCATTGTTTGGCTTTTAATCGTAAGCCTCTAACACTTCCATTGTTTGGTCTTTAGTCGCAAGCTTCTAACACTCCCATTGTTGGCCTTTAGTCGCAGGTTTCTAACACTTTCATAATATAGTCAAGGTGGCCGGGGAATTTAGGCAAAAAAATTTTAGGGGCGCTGGTCAATACTTCAATAGCGCCGCCGGGTCCAGTTGCTAAAAGTCCCTTGTCCTCTAAGATATGGCAGAGGTGTTTAACTGTGCCGGAGCCGCCGTCGATAATTTCCACCTGGGGAAAGTGCTGTTTAATTATGGGCGTTAAAAATAAATAGTGGGTGCAGCCCAGCACAATGGCGTCTACTGCTTTTAACGGCCGGAATAAATCCTCTAAATACCTGGCGGCCTCCGCGTCGTTGTAGTGGCCGTTTTCCACCAAATCCGCTAAACCTGGGGCGGGTAAATTAATAATTTTTCCCTTGGCCCGGCATTGGTCCAGCAAATGCTGGAATTTGCGCTCCCGCAGAGTTAAGGTGGTAGCGATTACCGCCACTGTTTTATCCTGGGCTTTAGCCACTGCCGGCTTTAAAGCCGGTTCCATGCCGAGAATGGGCATATCGTAGGCGGCCCTAATATCCTCAATGGCAATGCTGGTCGCTGTGTTGCAGGCTACAACCAGCGCTTTTATATCTTTGGCCACCAGTTCCGCGGCAGCCTGGGCTAACCCCTGTTTGATGACAGCCGGGTCCTGGTCGCCGTAGGGAAAATTTGCCGTATCAGCATAATAGACAAAATTTTCCTGGGGCAAGGCTTTTATGGCCCGGGCCAGAACCGAGACCCCGCCCACCCCGGAATCAAATATACCTATGGCTTTAGCTTTTTCCATGCGCTTACCTCTATTGCCTGTGTTTATCCTATAAATAGGCGTATTTAATATAGTTTGTGTTATCCTATAAATAGGCTTATTGTATTGCCTGAATTTACCCTTATTATAAGTAGGTAATTTCGTTATATCCTGTAATTACCCCTAAAAATAGGTGTTATTTGTATATCCTGTGTTTACCTCTATAAGTAGGTGTTTTCTGCATATCCTATGCTTACCCCTATAAGTAGGTGTTTCCTGTATATCCTGTGCTGCCCCTAGAATTAGGGGCTTTTTCGATAACCTGCGTTAACCCCTATAAATAGGCGCTTTCCCGGCTTATGCCGGCGGCGGGTTTGGCCTAACCCCTAACCTCAAAGGAATAACTAACTAATTTTTGCTTAAATACATGTAGACCCTTGGGCTCTAAGGCCAAAAATGCCCCTTTACCGCGAAAATACAAATATTATTATTCCATTATACACCTGTTGGTTAAAAAAATAAAGCGGGGACTTTCTCCAAACCGGGAATTATGGTATAATATTTTTTAATCAAAATCAGTTGTTAGTAAAAAGAGGTAAAAGGAGATATTATTATGAGCCATATATATAATTTTTACGCCGGCCCCGCCATACTCCCCCAGGAGGTTCTGGTGGCAGCCCAAGAGGAATTTTTGGATTTTCAAGGCACCGGTATGTCGGTGTTGGAAATCAGCCACCGGGCGGCGGCTTTTGACGCGGTTATAGCGGAAGCGGAAAAAAACATTTTACAGCTTTTGCACCTGGGCGACGATTATCAGGTCCTCTTTCTCCAGGGCGGCGCCAGCTTGCAATTTTCCATGTTGCCCCTGAACTTTTTAAAGCCCGGAGAAACCGCCGATTACGTCCTTACCGGCTCCTGGTCGGAAAAGGCCCTCAAGGAGGCCCAAAAAATTGGTAACACCCATGTGGCCTTTAGCGACCAAGCTAATAATTATACCCGTGTACCGCGAAATGAGGAGATTGCTTTAAGCTCCAGCCCCGCTTATGTCCACATCACCACCAATAATACGATTTATGGCACCCAATTCCGGGAGACGCCCCAGGTTGACGCCACTTTGGTGGCGGATATGTCCTCCGATATACTTTCCCGGCCCTTTGACGCCACTAAATTTGGCCTAATTTACGCCGGCGCCCAGAAAAATCTAGGCCCCGCCGGGGTCACAATCGTGATTATCAATAAGGAATTCCTCGCTTCAGCCCAGGAGGTTAACGCCACAATGCTGGCTTACAGCACCCAGGCGGCAAAGAATTCCCTTTATAATACTCCCCCTTGCTTTAGCGTGTATATGGTAAATTTGGTGACTCGTTGGCTTCAGGCCCAGGGCGGGCTAGATGCTATGGCCCAGCGCAATGAGGCCAAGGCCGGGTATATTTACGATGTTATCGATGGAAGCCAGGGCTTTTACCGTGGTCACGCTGACCGGGACAGCCGCTCCCTGATGAATATAACCTTTACCCTGGCTGAGCCGGAGTTGGAAAAAGTATTTATTCAGGAAAGCGAGGCCCAAGGCTTTATTGGCTTAAAGGGCCACCGTTCGGTGGGCGGTTTGCGAGCCTCCCTCTACAACGCCATGCCCCTGGAGGGGGCTAAGGAATTAGCCGCCTTTATGCGGGAATTTATGAGCAAGCATTGAGGCTCCTTCTTGAGAGTTTAGTTTTACGTTAAATAATTGGCGAATAATTAGAATATGCCTAGCGGCTTTAACCTGGCAAGGATTAGCTTAGGGTGACTTTTCCCCAGTTCTGCCCTTTGACCAGGTAGTGTGCCATTGCCGGAGGGCGGATCTATTGATTTAACGGCCTAGTGAATTACTAAAAAGAAAACGGACAGCATAAGATTTAGCTTATGCTGTCCGTTATTTTCTGGGCGGTTGACTGTTGCAGTCCCTTAATTCCCATAATACTTTACTGTTTCTTTTCCTCATTCTGGGCGTCTTTAGCGCTGTCATCGGCGTTATCTTTGATATCGTCGCCAGCGTCTTTTACGGCGTCGCCGGCGTCATCCACTGCATTGTCTACAGCGTTGGCTCCGTCCTCAACCATATCTTCCGCACCGTCTACCACGTCTTTAGCGCCGTCTTCCACATTTTCTACTACACCGCCGTTATTATCGGTGGTATCGGTATTGTTATCGTCGCCGCAGGCGCCGAAGGCAAATACCATTGCTAGAATAAGGAGAGTGCTGAGAATTTTTTTCATGTTGCCTCCTTGAAAAGTCTTTCCCCAAATATAGCAGCGATTATTTGTTTGGGAAAAAACCCGCTTGTTGATTTCAAGGTTATATTTCCTCAAAAGGCAAAAAATAAAACAGGTAAAATATTGAAAATGATCTTGACATATAATAGCCATGTAGTATAATAACTGTTAATGTGCTTAACAGTTTATTGTATTAAGTTCTAATTTATAAAACTAGCGAGAAAGAGGGTCTAAAAATGGTAGAATTCGCGGAGCAAGGCCGGGAATTATTTGATGCTTTAGCCGTATTCCGGCGTAAAAGAGGTAAATTCCATGTGGTTGGGGACCTTTGTATGAGCGAAATGGCGGTATTCGGCGCTTTAATGAAGCTCTCCGGCGACCTGGAACAGGATAAAGTGGAGCCTTTGCGTATGTCGGAAATCAGCGGGGAGGTGGAAATATCCAAGCCCGCTCTGTCCCAAATTGTCAATAAGCTGGAAAATAAGGGCCTGGTGGAGCGGATTTTTTCCAAGGAGGACCGGCGGGCCACCTATTTGGCCTTTACCCCCAAGGGTTTGGAAATATACCGCCGGGAACACAATGAAATGGTGACGGCCATCAACAATATTGTGGCGCAAATGGGCACCGAAGATACCAAGGAGTTTATCGCTCTTCTCAACCGTTTTCATGATATTGTCAGCAAGTATTTACAAGATAAGGAGCAAGGAGATTTAAATAAATGCCAAGACTGTTAAAATACTTAAAAAAATCAGCCTGGGCCATTGTGGCGGTGCTGCTGCTCTTGGTGCTCCAGGCCTATTGCGACCTCTCTTTGCCCCAGTATACCTCGGATATTGTCAATGTGGGTATCCAGCAAGGGGGTATAGAGGATATCGCGCCGGAAAAAATCAGAGCTGAGGAAATGGCAAAGCTGCTGCTCTTTGTAGATGAAGGCGACCAAGACGCTATAATGGACAATTATGCCAAAACCAGCGCCAATGGCTTGGAGCTCTACCAGCTCAAGGCTGATACCAGCCGGGAAGATATCGAGGCCATGAACCAACTTTTCGCTTATCCCATGTTTTTAGTTTATGGCTTGGAGCAGGGGGGCTTTAGCGAAGAGGGGGACGCCAGCGCCGATATGCTCAAGAATATGGCTGCCGCCGGCTTTGACAGCGAGACCTTCAACGCCCTGCCCCAAATGCCCGCCGCCCAGCGGGAGCCCATTGTGCAGGCCATTAAAGAGGGTACCGCGGAATTGAAGAACCTGGATAACTCCATTCTCCAACAGGTGGCGGTAAATTATGTGAAAAACGAATACCAGGCCTGCGGTATGGATACGGCGAAAATGCAATCCCAATATATTTGGCGCACCGGCTTAACTATGCTGGGCTTTGCCCTCTTAATCGGTATCTGCACCATTTTGGTAACCCTGTTGGCGGCCAGAGTGGGCTCCTTCTTTGCCCGGGATTTGCGCCGGGAAACCTTTAAAAAGGTGGTGGGTTTTTCCGTGGGGGATATGGAGCAATTCTCCTCCGCCTCCCTGATTACCCGCTGCACCAATGATGTTCAGCAGGTGCAAATGATGATTATTATGCTCTTGCGCATGGTGTTTTACGCCCCCATTATCGGCATTGGCGCCATTTTCATGGTTTTCCACACGGGCAGCTCCATGACCTGGGTTATCGGCGTGGCGGTAATCGCTATTATGACTTTGGTTATTCTCCTCATGGTCTTTACCATGCCCCGGTTTAAGCTGCTGCAAAAATTAGTGGATAAGGTGAACCTGGTCACCCGGGAATTCCTCACCGGTCTGCCGGTTGTGCGGGCTTTTAGCCGGGAAAAATACGAGGAGGAACGCTTTGACAAGGCTAATAGAAAATTAACCAAAACCAACCTGTTTGTTAACCGGGCCATGACCCTGATGATGCCCACCATGATGTTTATAATGAACGGCGTAGCCGTACTCATTGTCTGGGTGGGGGCTGATGTAATTAACGCCGGCAATATGCAGGTGGGGGACTTAATGGCCTTTATTCAGTATACCATGCAAATAATCATGTCCTTCCTCATGCTCTCCATGATGAGCATTATGCCTGTCTC
>DXZC01000081.1 GCA_019415505.1 Peptococcaceae bacterium
AGGGAGTTGTTAATACTTGTGCCTTATTTAAGCTCAATTTGTCTACTATACCTATAACCATAACCAAAGAGAACCGGCGGTTTTAGAGCCCGCCGGTTCTCGCTTCATGCTATTTATCTGGCCTCTTGTGATAAGGGGCCTTTTATATAAATTGAAAAAATTTTACTGAATACGTACCATACGCCCCTGAATGGAGCCAACCTCATCTAATTCGTTAATGCCCCGCATTTTTGCCAAGGAAACGGAAAAGCGTTCGGCAATGGCTTCTAAGGTATCCCCCTCTTTGGCCCGGTAATAGCGCAGGCAATAGGGGGGACTTTGCATGTTTTCTTCTCCCTCCTCCCTTGGGGTAGCTTTGGCTTCCGTTTTTGTCAGAGGCTCTCGTTTTTGGCGCAGTTCCCGAAAGTCGTTACATACTTCTTCCGCTACTGTAATTTCCGTTTCTTCCGTCCGAGGGGTAGGCGGGGCTGCAATAATATCATCAATTTCGGCGGTTTCACCGTCGTTTTCCGGTATTAAATCATCCTCCTCTCCCGCTTTGGCAAACTCTTCTATGGTCTCCCGGAAATTATCTTCAATTTCTTTTATTTCATCCTCAAAATTTTCTTCATCTTCACTCATCTCTCCCGGTTCAGACCACCAGTGCACGGAAAAGCGCATTTCGCAGTTATTTTCTCCGGCGTCTGTAGCTACAATGTCAGTTACTTCCGGCTCCATCATAAAAGATTCACGGATTCTCAGGTTGCTAAAGGGAAGCTCTTCTTGAAAAAACTCAGCTCCTTCCCAAAGACATTCTTCTTCCCCTCTATCGTTAATGAAAAAGCCTTGCCACAGTAGATCCCCCTCGACAGTAAGCCTGTTGTTACTGGCGGTTGCATCCTTTAAAATGATGTTTCCGCAAATTTTTGTGAGATTTTCCACTGGCGGCAAAGATTGGGGTATTTCAACACGTCTTACGACTTCGGAACAATAATCCATGGATATAACTCCTCCTTAGGGGGTTTTCTTTATATATATGAATAGGAAATTGGAAATAGAACCCTATCGACAAAGGTTCTCATAAACCGCCAAAGTTTGCTTGGCCGCGTTTTGGCGGGAAAATTGCCGGCTATGGGCAAAGCAATCCCTGGCCATGGTTATTCTTTCGTTCTCATGGCGGTATAAGTGTAATATGCTCCGAGCCAACTCCTTTTCATCCCTGGCGTTTACATACAGGGCCTTGTTGGCCATGACCTCCGGCAGAGAAGCGGAGTTGGCGAGTATAACCGCAGCACCGCAGGAAGCAGCTTCCAGGGGCGGTAGGCCGAAGCCCTCATAGAGCGAGGGATAAACGAACACTTTAGCTCCGTTGTAGAACAGGGGTAAGGCGGCTGTGGGTATGTAGCCGGTAAAAATCACCCTGCCAGGCTGAATAGATTCCGCTGCCAGGGCCTTAATTTCCGCCGCCTGCTTGCCTTCTTTGCCAACTATGACTAAATTCCAATCTATTTCGTGCTGAATCAGACTAAAGGCCGCAACGAGGGTTGAAAGGTTTTTTCTTGGGTTAAAGCCGCCCACATAGAGGATATAGTTGCCCTCAAGTCCATAATGTTTTCTTAGTTCCCTTTGAACCAAACCCTTATTTAAGGGGCGGAAAATCCTGTCTGCGCCCTGGTAAATTACGGTTATTTTTTGCGGTTTTATTTTTAGATGTTGAATAATGTCCTTTTTAGTACAGTGGGACGCTGCTATGATTTTATCGGCTTGGGCTGCGATCTGCCCTATTTCAGCATTGAAAATTTCCTTATAGGGGGACCCGCAGTATTCTGGCATTATTAGGGGGATAAGGTCATGTATAGTTACTACTGTGGCACAATCCGGGTCTGGTGGCAAACCAAAGCCGTTGTGCAAATTGTGCAATATTTGGCTGCCTTCTACTGGCTTGGCTGGATTCCTGTGTACCAGCTCCCAAAAACCGATATTTTCCTGGGAGTTTTCCTTCAGGACTGGGATTGCCTCCGCTAAAGGTAGAACCCCCTGGGGCAGCACGATATTATAGGTATGGCGGTTTAGTTCCTGGAGCCCGCCTAGGAGGTCCCTAGCGTAGGTTCCCATACCTGTGCCCTTATACCATAGGGCGGCTCTGGCGTCTATGGTGATATCCATAGTTACCTCCTAAAAGTTTTGGTTGAAAAATTTTAACGCTTCAAATCTCTGATTGCGTTGTTTTAGTAAGCGGCGCAATTTTTTTTCGTTATGCTCCGAGAAATCCTTCTCGCCGTACCTGGCCAGGCCGCACTGCCAAAAATCCTGAGGAAATTGGAGCATAGCTTTGAGAATTTCCGGTTCCTCCTTTTTCAGCGGGTTTTTTTTATCGTAAGCTGTTAAGGCTTCCCAGGCTATAGTGGTGCTCCAGTTGTTAGCTTTCATTATTTTGCTCAAGAAATTGGCTAAATCGTGGCACCGTATGTCAGCTATGGCGTAATCAAAATCTATAATATTAACGGCGTCTGCCATAACAAAGTTATGGTGCGCTAAATCATGGTGGCAGAAGCCGCCTTGGGTCTTTTCCTCCTGACAGATTTTAGAGTATTGGCTGGCCTTGAAGGATTCCCCTGTTTTTACCATTTCCTCGGCAAAAAAAGGAGCAAACCGCCGGTAGTAGCAGTCAAAGCCGTTTTTTTTGCCGGCATATTCTAAAAAGCGGTTTAAATCCCGCCCTTTTTCCTCAATCATCATAGGCCAACTGCCCCATTTTACCCGGCCGGGATAAGGGTTTTGGGGCTTGTAGCCTTGGGCCGCCTGGTGGAAGCCAGCCAAAAATTCAGCGCAGGCTTTGACCTTGACTGGGTCTTGGTAATCGCTTTCACCACCGGGGAGCTTGGCGCTGAGGAAATAGCTTTTTTCTTCCCGGACGATGATTTTTTCCTGGTCAATACCGGGTATTATCTGGTTAAAGCTATCAAAACCCTTGGCGCTGAGATGGTCCATTGCCCCGATGATAAAGGCTGTTTCCTGGGCGGGAAAGGACAGGGCCTTTAAAATATATGTACCCTCTGTACATTGGATTTCCCAAACTCGGCCAGATTTTAGTGTCAAAATTCGCCTGACGTGAATAGGATAGTTATAAAGTATTTCAGTTAGACAGTTTTCCACGTTTTCACCTCTGTATTTGTGTATGAATGAGGAAAGATGAATATGCACGTCATAAATATTTAACTTTAACATAAAATCAAAAAATCAAAGGAGGTTTACCCATGCAAGATTTTGATAACAACAACCCTTATTCCCCTGAAGTAGCCGCCCATATACTGCGAGACACTGCGGAATCATATTACTATATCCTCAGCGGTGCCGAAAAGTTCAACTCCCTTAACGCCGCCCATAAGCACCATCTTTCCAAGGCTATTGATCGGGCTAATGACGTAGGCAAGGTAATAGACGAACTAACGAAAATCCTCAAATCTGAAATTTAAAAGCTTAAATAAGCCTGTTAGCGCCAGGGCCTTGTGGAAATTTTTCACAAGGCCCTGTTGCTGTTGCAAAAACTGCTTTAATAGGTTATTATATAAAATAATAAACCTTAGGCGGGAGATAAGTATAGATATGGAAACTGTTGTTGTAGACTACCGGAATATCGACCAGGAGCATATATGCTGTAGCATGAGCGATAAAAAATGCGTTGCCGCAAAAAAAGCCTGGTTAAAAAATAATTTTGAGGATGGCGTGGTCTTTCGCAAGGCCAATGTTCAAGGTAAGGTGTTTATAGAATATATGCCCGCCGACGATGCTTGGTGCCCGGTGAACGCTCCCCAGTATATGTTTATTAATTGCCTCTGGGTGGCCGGGAAGTACCAGGGCCAGGGTTACTCAAAAGTGCTGTTGCGGGAATGTATTGCGGAAAGTAAAATCAAGGGTAAAATTGGCTTGGTGGCCCTTACTGCCTCGAAAAAAAAGCCTTATCTGGCGGATAAAAAGTACCTGCTCCACCTTGGCTTTCAAGTAGCGGATACGGCGGAACCTTATTTTGAGCTTATGTATTTGCCCTTTGTTGACGATGCTCCCAAACCCAGTTTTTTAGACCAGGCTAAGACAGGCCGGATAGAGGAAACAGGCTGGGTACTGTATTATACTCACCAGTGCCCCTTCACAGCGAAATATGTGCCCCTGGCCCAAGAGATTGCCACAGAGTTAGGGGTGGATTTGCGGGTCATAAAAATAGACGTGCCTAGGGATAAAAACGCGGTGGCAGACCCTAACATAATTCATCCTCACGCCGCCCCTTGTCCCTTTACTACTTACAGCCTCTACCATGACGGCAAATTTGTCACCCATGAGATTCAAAGCGAGGCTAAATTGCGTAAGCTCTGGCAAAAATAAGGCTAAATAATAATAGCTTGTTCATGGTTTCAGATACTGAACAGCTTCTAAGTCCTGGGTTGTGAAGCGGGGATTAAAAGGCGTTTTAATGGTAAGGAGCGAGTTGAAATAGAAAATCCCTTACAGGGCAGGCCACTAGGCGGAAGTTTAGGGTTAATTTATCAGCGCCGCCCTCGGAAGAAGCGCCCTTGCCGAAGCTGGCTAAACGTAATAGCGGCAAAACTCCTTTCGTATGAAAGGGGGTGAACTAGCCTGATTATGCCAAAATATGCTGACATAAGCTTTGATGAGCGTCTAATTTTGCTCCAGTGGCATAGTTGAAGAGATTCTCATTTCTAATTGCCTTAGCCTTATGCCGCAAATTATCACCATGTTAAAAGTATTTAGGGTTAAGAAAAACCCCCTTCTAAGAAGGGGGTTTATTTTATATTGTTCGGATTATAGTAGTAGTTTTAACTGTCAGTTGTGGGTTAGAGAAGATGTTGGCAGTAAAGCCGACTCAAGGCGTTTATTTAGCAGATATCATCCAGATTGTAAGGAGTATTCTGGTAAACAAAGTAATTGAGCCAGTTGGAGTAAAGCAAATTGGCGTGGGAACGCCAGGTCACTAAGGGTTCTTTGCTGGGGTCGTCGTTGGGAAAGTAGTTTTGCGGTATATCTATCTCCAAGCCAGCTTGTTTGTCCCGAAAATATTCCCCAGCTAGGGTATTGGCATCGTATTCCGAGTGGCCTGTGACAAAAAATTGGCGGCCCCGGGCTGTGGATATGGTATGCACCCCGGCTTCTTCCGAGGATGATAGAATACGCAATTCCGGTATTTTTTCCACATCCTTCCGCCGGATTGTGGTGTGGCGGGAGTGGGGCACCATATAAACATCGTCAAAGCCCCGAAAGAGCATGGAGTTTTTATAATCAGCCGTATGGGGGAATATGCCGAAGAGCTTTTTTGCCAATTTATGCTTTTTAATGCCAAAGTGGTAATAAAGGCCGGCCTGAGCTGCCCAGCAGATATGAAAGGTGCTGAATACATGGGTTTTGCTCCAGGCCATAATTTCCGTAAGCTCCTGCCAGTATGCCACTTCCTCGAAGGCTAAATGCTCCAAGGGCGCCCCAGTAATAATCATACCGTCAAATCGGCGATGTTTTAAATCATCGAAATTTTTATAAAAGGCCAACATATGTTCTTCCGGTGTGTTTTTGGGATTATGACCTTTAATTTGCATAAGCTCAACCTCTACCTGTAGCGGCGTGTTGCCGATGAGCCGGGCTAGCTGGGTTTCCGTGGTAATTTTGGTGGGCATAAGGTTAAGTATGACAATTTGCAGGGGACGAACGTCCTGGGTGACAGCCCTAGTCTCCCGCATAACAAAAATATTCTCTTCCTTTAGGACTTTAGTGGCGGGTAATTCATTGGGAATTTTAATGGGCATTGTTGGACGCTCCTTTATAATATTACTGAAAATAGTAACATTTTACATAATAATTGTCAAATATTTTTCGATTTTGGGACTTTTTTATTTGCAATTTATCTAATCCCTCTGATATAATTATGTAATAAAAAAAAGAAAGGGGATTGTTATATGATGATATCCACCAAGGGACGCTATGCTCTGCGCTTAATGGCAGATTTAGCTCTCAACGATGACGGCAGCTATATATCTTTAAGGGATGTTTCCTACCGCCAAAATATATCCGTTAAATATCTGGAGCAAATAGTTGGCGGTCTTTGTAAAAAGGGCTATATTGTTAGTGCCCGAGGCGCCAAGGGCGGCTACCGCCTGAGCAAAAGGCCGGAAGATTATATTATCGGCGATATTCTGCGGATTACAGAGGGTGGTTTATCACCAGTGGCCTGCCTGAGCAGCACGGATAATGATTGTCCCCGTTCTGAATACTGCCTAACTGTAGGATTTTGGCAGGGTCTTTACAATGTAATAAATGAATATGTCGATAGCATGACCCTGGCTGATATCGCTAAAGTAGAGGCTGAAACTTGGGAAACCGCCATGTAATCTAGGAATAAAGTATATGTAATCTTAGGAGTATGTAATCTGAGGAAAGAGGTTAAAATGAATAAACACAAAAAATATAAGTTTGCCACTAGGCAACTACACGTTGGGCAGGAGCAGCCGGACCCCACCACCGACGCTCGCTCCGTGCCGATTTATCAAACTACCTCCTATGTGTTTAAGGATTGCGCCCAGGCTACGGCCAGGTTTGATTTAAGCGAGGAGGGGAACATCTATACCAGGTTGCAAAATCCTACTACTGATATATTTGAGCAACGCTTAGCAAATTTAGAGGGCGGTGTGGGAGCATTGGCTACAGCCTCCGGCGCCGCTGCTATAGCCTGCGCCTTTCAGAATATTCTCCAAAGCGGCGACCATATTGTTGCCGCTACCACAATTTACGGTGGTACCTACAACTATTTAGCCCATACCATTGAGGATATGGGGGTAAAAACTACCTTTGTGTCCGAAGACGACCCCGCCGCCTATGGCCGGGCAATACAGGATAATACAAAGGCTGTGTTTTTGGAAACCCTGGGTAATCCCAACGCCAATCTTTTGGACATAGACGCCATTGCCGCCATAGCCCATGAACACGGCATACCCTTGCTGGTTGACAATACCTTTGCTACCCCCTACCTTTTCCGCCCCTTGGAGCATGGCGCTGATATTGTCATTCATTCCGCTACCAAGTTTATCGGCGGCCACGGTACCTCCATTGGTGGCATTATTGTGGACGGTGGCACCTTTGATTGGGGGCAAAACCAGAAATTCCCCGGCCTTTCTCAGCCTAATCCCAGTTATCACGGGATTGTGTTTACTGAGGCTTGCGGTAAAGCCGCCTTTATTAACAAGGCTCGTTGCACTATCATGCGGGACTTAGGGGCTGTTATCAGCCCTGTTCATTCCTTTATCTTCTTGCAGGGCTTGGAAACTCTTTCCCTGCGGGTGGAGCGTCATGTGGAAAATGCCCTCAAGGTTGTGGCTTATCTGGCTGACCACCCCAAGGTGGCTAAGGTAAACCATCCCGCTTTGCTGGACAATCCCTATCATCAATTATATACTAGGTATTTCCCCCAGGGGGCGGGTTCCATATTTACCGTGGATATTCAGGGCGGCGCAGAAGCAGCTCGAAGATTTGTGGATAGCTTAGAGCTATTCTCCCTTCTAGCCAATGTGGCGGATGCTAAATCCCTGGTAATTCATCCGGCCAGCACCACTCACTCTCAAATGAATGACAGCGAGTTGTTGGCGGCGGGTATTACCCCCGGCACCGTTCGTCTCTCCATTGGCCTAGAACATATTGTCGATATAATTGAGGATTTAGAGCAAGCTCTGGCCGCTATTTAATAAGCCGCTTTAAGCTTGGGATTTAAACTTGGAAAGGTTAGATTTATGAGTAAAATATATGAGAGCTTGACGGAGCTCACCGGCAATACGCCTTTGCTGCGTTTGGCAAATTATGGCCGGGTTCGCGGTTTGCAGGCAGCCTTAATTGGCAAGCTGGAGTATTTTAATCCCGCCGGTAGCGTTAAGGATCGGGTGGCCAAGGCCATGCTGGAGGATGCTGAAGCCCGTGGCCTTATAGGGCCTGGTTCTGTAATTATTGAGCCTACCAGCGGCAATACCGGCATTGGTTTGGCTTCAGTAGCTGCGGCTAAGGGTTATAGGGTTATCCTAACCATGCCGGAAACCATGAGTGTGGAACGGCGCAAGCTGTTAAAAGCTTACGGCGCGGAGCTGGTATTGACCGATGGCGCTAAGGGCATGAACGGAGCCATTGCCAAGGCTCAGGAGTTGGCCGACTCCATTGCTCAGAGCTTTATTCCTGGCCAGTTTACAAACCCGGCGAATCCGGAAATTCACCGCCAAACCACCGGCCCGGAGATATGGCGGGACAGCGCTGGCCAGGTGGATATTTTCGTGGCCGGTATCGGCACCGGCGGCACCATTACCGGAGTGGGGGAATACTTAAAAGCCCAAAACCCCGCCATAAAGGTTGTGGGCGTAGAGCCTAAGGACTCGCCGATATTGTCCCAGGGTTGTGCCGGACCTCATAAAATCCAGGGTATCGGTGCAGGCTTTGTGCCCCAAACCTTAAATATTGAGGTGTATGATGAAATAATCACAGTGGATAACGATGACGCCTTAGCTACTATGGGTGCGGTGGCAAAACTGGAGGGCCTGCTGGTGGGCATATCCTCCGGGGCGGCCATTTGGGCGGGGGAAAAATTGGCCCAACGCCCGGATAATAAGGGTAAGAATATAGTAGTTTTGTTGCCTGATACCGGCGAGCGTTATTTGTCCGCCTTGTAATTTAAAAGTAAGTTTAAAGGCTATAAGGTAGTTGAGGACAATTATTTTTGGCCCAGGAGGTTAACATGACGGAGCTGGAAAAATTAGAAGCTGGCTTAGAATATTGCTTTGCGGGCCAGGAATTTAGCGATCGTAAACTGCGGGCCAGAAAGGGTTGTGCTAAGTTAAACGGCCTTGACCCCCAAGATACTGCCGCCCAGAAGGCGGCCATAGCGGAGCTGTTTGCCGCGGTGGGCGATAATCCCTGTGTGCTGCCTAACTTTAACTGTGATTACGGCCTAAACATTGAGGTGGGCCATGATTTCCTGGCTAACTATAACGTAACTATTCTCGATGTTGCTCCAGTGCGAATCGGTGATTATTGCCTTATTGGCCCCAATACCCTCATTACCACAGTGGGGCACCCCCTTTCCCCTCGTGGTAGACGGGGGCAACTGGGACAAGCTAAGCCTGTGCATATTGGCAATGACGTTTGGATTGGCGGAAATTGTACAATATTGCCAGGTGTGACCATTGGCAATAATGTGGTTGTCGCTGCCGGTGCAGTGGTAAATAAGGACGTGCCGGATAATTGTTTAGTGGGCGGGGTTCCCGCCCGCGTCATTAAGCGTATTACCAATGATTTGGATTAAGGATAATAGCATGATGTGGACCAAGGAAATATTAGGTTAGAAAAAACGCCGGCCAACAGGCCGGCTGTTTATTTTTTCAGGAGGCAACCTTTGTTTTATTGCTGTCTGAAGGGATTTATGCTAAAATACGACTAGAAATGAGGTTGAAAAATGAGAGAACAGCAAAAAACTGAAAAACAAACCAGAAAGCCTCGGCTTTATTTAATCATTGTCAGCGTTATTCTAGTCCTATGTTTAACCGTGGTTATAGCCGGAGGGTTGGAATATGGCGGCGTACTGGGGGGCGGGGCTGATAGCCTCCAGATACCCCAGGGGGCGGGTAGCCAGGCTGTGGC
>DXZC01000082.1 GCA_019415505.1 Peptococcaceae bacterium
ACCCATGCCGTAGCGGATTTTGGTTACATCTAGTTTACAAACGAACTTCGCGCCCAGGAACGAACCTATGCTAGAGGCCACAACCAGGCAAATTAAAGTAACAATGTCCACTTCTACCGAGGTTATGAAGAGAAGGGTCCCGGCGCCTGTAATCGTGAGAGCACAGGTGTTAAGAGTTCCGGGAATCATCAAGTCATCGACCAGTTTGAATTTTTTAAAACAGGCTGTTTGTGGACCATAGGAACCAATACCCAGCATATCAAAAAATTCAGTAATAATGGATACGATGATCATGCCAACATATTTGTCTTTACCTCTCAACTCGTTCTTGTGCTTTAAAATATCATTTAGGAGAATGCAGCAAGTAATAACGATAATGAGTGAGACAGCGATTTTATAACCAAGTAAGGCAGTCATAATCGGAATCTCCTTTTTCCATAATAATTATGCTTTGTTTTCTATTTTCTCTACCACAGCTTCTACTGCGGCCAATCTTTCCGGGCTGAGGGGAGCGGGATGATGGTTAGCCAAAATTTCTTTGGCCTTTCTGTTAGCTCTCTGGGTAAAGTCGAGTCCTTCCGCAGCCCAGTTTTCATAGATGTCTCTGTCGGACATATGGGGTTTCCACAATTCGGTGCGGAGGTGTTGCAGAGTGTGCATATGGCCGAGGAAGTTGCCTTCACCGTTAACAACTTCGTCCACCGGGTCTACAGCGCAGGTGTCGTCGTTGACTGTTTCACCTCTAATAGCGCGTTTTACCAGGGAGCTAATTTCATCGTCAATTACGAGTTTTTCAAAGGAGGCAATCAATACGTTGTCCAAGGAGCCGGAGGCGCCAACTACGTCTACACCTACCATAGCAGGGATCAATGTATTGTATAAAGATTCAAAAGCGGCCTGTGCATCGGGAACTTTGGCGGCGCAGGAGAAACCAGTTACAGTACTGGGCATATCGTAATAGCGCAACAGTTGAGCTGAGGCAGCGGCAGCTAAGCCCATTTCCGGTGCGGCCCATAGACCCATAGCGGTTTTCATATCCATAAAGGTAACGCGGGGGCTCATAATAACGGGGCAGCCGGGTTTATAAAGCTGGGCTACAACTACACCTGCTAAAATTTCAGCATTGTGCATAACAACGGAGCCGATTAAGGTCATAGGGCCGGTGGCGCCCATCATGGGGCAGGGGATAATGCCCAAGGGCATACCGGAGTCAACACAGGCCAAGATGGAGTCAGCGGGATCGTCAGCATAATCCAAGGGGCTGATGGGGGATACTTCCAAATAAGCGATAGGTTTTTTTACCAAATCTTCTTTGCTGCCCACTGCAGCTGCTAAAACTTCTACTATTTCATTGGTTTCTTCTGCGGTATGTATGCAGATACGCAAGGGCTTGGTGGTATTTTTAACCTGGGCGGCAGTTTGTACCGCGCCGGCAGCGTGTTCAGGAATACCCTGGGCGGTGAGGCAGGAAATAATATCAGTGTTGGGGAGAGCGTCGGCAATGCGGATATAGTCTTCTAAATCTTTTAACGAGGTGTTTCTTCTTTTGCCGGTTTCAATGTCATTGATAAAGGGTACGCCAACGCAGGTATGGTTATAAGCTTTTCTTTCGCCCCACTTAACTTCGTATTTGTCGTCAAGGCCATAGATGGAGAACTTTTTCGGTGCGGTTTCCAGCGCTTTTTCGATTAACGCTTTGGTGAAACGGATTCTACCTTTGGTTTTAGCTTCGTCCTCGTAAGTTACGTTGAGACCAATGTCCTCTGAGACTTGTAGGAATCTGGCGGAGGTACATTTAATACCGGTCTTTTCCAACATGGCAACGCTTGCTTCGTGCATTTTTACAACATCTTCCTGGGATACATAATTGAGTTCCATAATAATGATTTCTCCTTTTCTTAATAATTTTTTGTTTCTGTCTGTATTGTATGACTCCTCAACAAATTATAGATCCCCAACAATAATTTAAAATTGAGGGAGTCATAAACATTGGCAAAATAAATAATATTTCACCATTTGCTTATTCTATATTGCAACAACTTTGCCAAAAAAAAGACATTGAGAAAAAATTTTTTTTGCCCATGAATATTTTCATTTTAATAACATTTGTTATTAAAACATTATGCTGCGATTTTGTTCTGTCGTGATATTAAAGCACAAAAATTTCATTTGCCTTCTGGGGGTGCTTCCGGGGCTTTAGTTTATTGCCGGCCAGCCTAAATTTAATAACAAATGTTATTACCATAAGCTATGAAAAGGTGGAAATGCCTGTATTATCAAATAATAACAATTGTTATTATTTGATAACATTTGTTATTAAGGCTGATAAGCCCTTATTTTAACCCTGCTGACGTTGGTTTAAGCCTACAGTTTTTTGCAAAAAAGTTAGTATTTGGCATTAATTAAAGCTGCCGGCAGGTTAATCGCCGGCAGCTACAAAAAGTTATTTATTTATTGGCACGATATTGCCTTTTTCCAGGCGGTATCCACTGCGCTTTAATATTTTCATAATGGCAGGCTGGGTCACTCCCAGGGCCTCCGCCGCCTTATAGGAGGAGTGGTATGTTTCATAGGCTTTTTTAACCATGGACATTTCCAGCTTTTGTTTGGCTTTTTTTAGGGAAGTCAGTTCAGTGTCGGCAATATTGTCCATGGTTTCGTCGGAAATGCGGTTTACTGATTCCATAGTTATTACATCATCATCGCTGATGATTAAAAGCCGTTCAATGGTGTGCATCAGTTCCCGTACATTGCCCGGCCATTCGTTGTTGATAAAGTGAGATAATACCGATGGGGCAAAGGTCTTGCTCTTGCCGTATCTAGCATTGTATTTTTGCAGAAACATACGGGTGAGGGGAATAATATCCTCAGTGCGCTCCCGCAACGGGGCAATATGAATGGGCATAACATTGAGCCTGTAGTAGAGGTCGCTTCTAAAGGCTCCCTCCCGAACCATGGCCTTTAAATCCCGGTTGGTGGCGGCAATAACTCGCACGTCCACGGGAATGCGCTTTATGCCTCCCACTCGCACGATTTCCCGGTCTTGGAGAAATTCCAGTATTTTAGCTTGGAGGGATAGGGGCATTTCCCCTAATTCATCAAAAAATAGGGTGCCGCCGTCGGCCATTTCAATTTTACCCTTTTTCCCGCCTTTGCTGGCTCCGGTAAAGGCCCCGGCTTCATAACCGAAAAATTCCGATTCCAAAAGATGTTCAGGTATCATGCCGCAGTTTATTTTTACAAAGGGTTTATCAGCTCGGCTCCCCAGTTTGTAGAGTAACTCCGCCACAACCTCCTTGCCGGCGCCGCTCTCCCCGTCAATCAGTACGGTGGCGTCGGTGGGGGCCACCTTGAGAATACTCTTTTCCACTTCCTTCATGGCCGGGCTTTCCAGTACATAGTTGTCCTGGGTGATGACCTTTTTTTTCAATTCCTCAATTACTTGCTCTTTTTGCCCTAGTTCGGTGGTCACGTCCTCTAGGTGGGTGAGTATATTGCGAATTTCCGCCACGTCCTTGGAGGTGGCTAAGACGTTTATCAGCTTGCCGGTACGGTCATAAAGTGGTATGCCGGTGGCCACTACTGTATGGCCGGTGTGGAGCTCCATAAGCTTACTGCAAATTTCTTTGTGCTTAAAGACCTCCTTAGTTATGCTGGAGGAGATTATACCCCGTTTTTCCAGTTCTTCAGTGTGAGTGCCTATAACTTGCCCTAAGGTTATGCCGCAGACCTTTTCCGCATGGGGGTTAAGGTACTGAATAAAGCCATACTCATCGGTAATAAAGATTTCTTCGTCAATATTGTCAATAATGCGTTTATAAAAATCAATGCGCAAATCCTGCCGGTAAACCTCGCGCCGCCAGGAGTAGCTCAGGTAATAGAGGTTCCACACATCGCTTACTACGGCCACAGGCTCCTGATAGCTGTTGAGGACTAAGCCATATTTATTGTCATTGCCATAGCAGGCTAGGGTTGACAGCTCTTGATCCAAATAAAAAGCCATGTAGCTTAAAGATTGCACATCCTTTTCCGGGTATAACTCATCGGCGCCGCTGGTGAGAAACTTTTCCGCCAATAAGGAGCGACTGTAGACCATGAATTCAGTAGAGTCGCCGTTGCCAAAAACAAAAAACATGGCGGGATTGGCTAAAAATGTTTCCTTGGTTAGGCAAGTATCGTCCTTGTACCAGGCGCATTTCCAGTAATTAAGTTCGGAAATTTTCACGGATATCACCTCAATTAAGCAAGGGTTTAGTTATCTAGTAGCATTTTAGTGTGAAAAAGGGAAAAAGCCTACCGTGGCTTTTTCCCTTTACACGGTTATTTAACAATTCTACGGATAATCCCTGTTTCCTGCTCGGTTAATTTTGCCTGGTCTAGCTTATATTACCATAACAGGCGTTAAAAATTATGTTAAGCGAGCAATTAATTAGCCGTTCAGTCCGGTATCTTCTCTCTTTTGCCGAATTTTTTCCTTGAGTTGGTCGTCCATATATTCCTGGGCTATTTCGTCTCTGGTTTTGTGGCCATAATCCTCTCTCAACCATTTAACGCAGGAAATCATGGCAAAGATAATCGTTACGGAGACGGGAATCGCCGTCAAAATCAACATGGCTTGTAGACCGCCTAGCGGTACGCCGCCTTCAATGAACTGCCCGGCATAGAGGAGACAGAGCGGGGCAATGCAGAGCATAATAGCCCAGAACAGGCGCAAATTTTTGGAGGGGTCGTCGTTGGCGGTTAAGCCTCTGGTGGAGGCTGCTGCCAAGGTATAGGCCGCCGAATCCATGGTGGTCACTAAGAGCAGGAAGCCGGTGAGGAACCAGAGCCCCAGAATCGGCAGGCCGGCTGGGAGCGAGAGCACAATTTGCGAGATTGTTTGGTTGGCGCCGCTGGCAACCATAATGCCCATAATGTCCAAGGTTTTAGTCAGGTAGGCGTGGAGCCCGTAGTTGGAAATAGCGCCAAAGAACAGGAAAGAGCCAATGCTGCCGGCAATGATGACCATGCCTATAATGGAGCGTATGCTTCTGCCGCGGGATATTTTGGCAATAAATATCCAGTTCCAGGGAGCGAGGCCAATCCACCAGGCCCAGTAGAAGCAGGTCCAGTCTTGGGGAAAGGTGCCGCCTCTCACCGGGTCAAGGTAAGTGCTCATAACGATGAATTTATCTGTCATGATACCTAATGATTGCACGAAATTTTCCAGGATAAAGAAGGGGCAAACCAAGATGAAGAACAAGCCCACTAATAATAGGGCCAAATAGGTTGTGCCCCGGGATACTTTCTGCATGCCCTTCTCCAGACCAATATAAGTGCTGGAGCCAAACACCACGGTAATTACTAATACCAGGATGGCGTAAACAATAAAGTTTTCCGAAACGCCAAAGAGATTAGCTAAATTGTTGGCCAACATGGGAATGCCTGTGCCGTAGGAAATGGTTAGGCCGCCTAAAATACCAAAAATAAATATGATGTTTATTATTTTACCCAGGGGGCCGAATACTCGGTCGCCTAAAACCCCTTCACAGGCCACTTGCAGGCTCAGGTCGTTTTTCCTTCTTACATAGTAACGGTAAGCCAAGGGAATAGCGCCTACGGCGTAAACGCTCCAAGCTGGAATACCCCAGTGGAAAAAGCTGTAAGCTACGGATATTTCCGCCGCTTCATCGCTAAGGGCTTCAAGGCCTAAGGGCGGCGCCTGAACATAATAAACCCACTCAATGGCGGACCAATATAATATGCTGGTACCCATGGCGGCGCAAAATATCATAGCTATCCAGCTAAATTTGCTGTACTGGGGTTTTTCTTTGCCCATTTTAATACTGCCGTATTTGGATAAGGCCAAATATATGTTAAATACCAAGCAGCCCAGTATTAAAATGATAAAATAAAAACCTAAAATTTCTGTAGATGTAACTCTGGCGCTAACTAATGCGTCTGTGGTTTTAACAGGTGATGCTATTGTCGCAATGGTCAAAATTGCCAGTAATGCGAGACTGGTAATTACTGATACTTTGTCTACAGGTTTTTTCTGATTTAGTTTTTCTGTACTCATAAAACCTCCCCTTTCTGTTTTTTCATGTCTTCCATTCATTTAATTATACTTTTGGCAATCATCTCCTTTAATTTATATTTGCCTCCATTTTTAAGTTGACAGCTTATAATGCAAGAAATGTGCCAATATGTGTCGCTTGCCATTGGAAAAAGTATTGTCAGCTTTTTTTAAGTATAACTATGTAAATATTATTAGAACGGTTTATTTGATATGCTTAAAGATAAAAGAAGCAAACATCCCCGAGAAGGATTCTCCGGGATGTTTGCTTGAATATACACTTATGCCATTCTCAAGTAAATTGAGAGTCCTAGCAAGGAAAGTAAAACTAAATACGGCAACATTCAGATAGCAAACACCTGTGCTATAATCTTAAGCTTCCAACAGGGCCAAGGCTTTATTAACCGCTTCAGCGGCGTCTTCGGCATAGGCGTCGGCGCCAATGCGGTCCGCCCAACGCTGGGTAGCGGGAGCGCCGCCAACCATAGTTTTATATTTGCCCTTCAAGCCCTTATCCTTCAAGGCTTCTTCCAGTTTCTTCTGTTCCGCTAATGTGGTGGTAAGCAAAGCTGATGTGCCAATGAGATCCGCATTGTATTCCTCAGCTTTGGCCAAAATTGTGGGAACTGAAACATCCCGGCCCAAGTCGATAATTTCAATACCTTGGGTTTTGATAATCGAAGCCACAATACCTTTGCCGATATCGTGTACATCACCTTCCACGGTGGCCAGAATCATGGTGCCTTTTTTATCCGCGGTTTTGCCGGATTTAGCCATTTCTTCATCAACCATACCGGAAACGGTTTTCATCACATCAGCGGAAAGCATCAGTTCCGGCAGAAATACTTGGCCGCGGCCAAAGAGATCGCCAACTTCACGAATACCGGCGCTGAAACCTTCGGAGAGAATTTCCACAGGATCCAAACCTTCTTCTATGGCTCTTTTCATAACGTCAACAGCAGTGGCTTCGTTGCATTTTACCATTGCTTCCATAGCTTCTTTGATTATAGCATCTTTAGACATAAATTATATCCTCCTTATTCATTCTCAATCATTAACTGTAGGTAAAGTGAGCGCTTTAAATGCCTGCTTCTTTTTTGAATTTATCTACACTATTGATGGGTACGCCGAGAATGTCGGCAATGCGGAACTTAGTTTGAATACCTACGCCAGCGTTGGGTCTGGATTGAGTTGTGCCAATGTTGAGATCTTCCCTGAGATCTTTCATTTCAGCGCAATCAGCCAAAACATCTACGCTACAGCCCAGTTTATCAGCCACATACTTTTTAGCGTCGTTGATTTTCATTTTTTGCAGTTCCATTCTGAACACCAAATCGCCGGCACTTCTTATGCCGCCCATTCCTGCGGTGCTTTCATGGGTTACTGCCATGCCGAAGGTATCTCCGGCGCCAACCTACAAGCCGTCAACGTGAGCGATTTCAATCAGGGCCTTGTCAACTCTGGATACGGCGTCAGCCGAGGGGATTACAGATAGGGGCACGCCGCCTACGCCCATGCCCACATTGGCGTGAACGGGAATTTCCGCTACAGCGGTGGTGGCTTTAGCAAAAGTGACCACCCTTGCCAGGTTCCAGGCTAAGCTCATGGAGCTGTTGGTGTTAACGGCCATGCCAAAGATGGAAACCCCGGCTCTTTCCGCCATTTTTACCTGTTGGTGGGGGTAAAGACCGGCGATAATTTCATCATCAAAGGCCAGTTGTCCGTGCATGCCGAGGTTAAACTCCCCAGCCATGCCCACTTCAAAGCCGGTGGTGGGGTATTTTTCTTTCAAAATGCGTACAGCTTCCAAGCTGGCTTTTACATCAGCGTCGCCGGAGGCGCCTACTGTATCAAAGTTAATGCCGTCAGCGCCGCTGTCAATCATATTGGAGGCCACGAATACGATATCTTTAATGGCGTGTTCAATGGCTTCTTCCTGTGCTTCCCTGGCTTCGGGAATTTTGCCCGCTGGCAACAATTCCGCCCAGTTGTTGCAAGGGCCGTCGGGTTTGGTGTAAAGTCCCATATTGGGCATAGCGCCGTAGAGCAGGGGCAGGGTGGTCATAAGCTGGGCTTGTTCCATGGCCTGCTTTTCTTCGGAAATAATAGCCTTAATGGGCTTATAGCTGTAGTCAACATGGCACAGTTCAATGCTGTCCGAGGCCAGGGCCCGCTCCTGGGTCAGAATAGCCTGGAGGCGGTCCATGGGGATACCGTTGCGAACGCAAAGCTTCAGGGTACCGGCGTCAAAGGATACAACTACCTCTTTGCCAGGTTCTACAGAAACTATTTTTTGCGGGCAAGTGATTATTTCATAGAGATAATCCATCTCATCCTGTGTCATTGGGTCTATTTGGGCTCTATCAGCCGCGTCTTGGGTACCGTCTTCAATGTCGGCCCGAATATCTGCTTCAGTCATTTCGGCAATATAGTTATCGCCATAACGGGTTAAAAATTTGCTCATGTTTGTACCTCTCTTTCCTTATTATCTGTTTTTGCTTATTAATAAAATAATTTAATGCGGAGTATAAAGGGGATTTAAATGGGAAAAAATTAACTGTCAATCTGTTTATTCACTATACTCTATGATTTAGCCAACCTCTATTTTTTTTCTCTACACCATTTAATTGCAACAGTCGTGCCAGAATTGGTTGAAGCGAAAAAATTTTTTGCCTCATTGTTTAGCAGGTCTTGTTTGATGTTAGGTGATGATTTTTGGCATACTTAAAAAGCAGCAATGATGATGAAATTTCACCATTGCTGCTTTAATTATTTGCTTTTGCCTGTATAACTCCAATGATAATTATCATTGGCAATAATGAATATTATCATTAAAGATTGTGCCGTTTGAGAATTTTTACTACTGTGCTTTGGTCTATGTGCAAAAGCTTTGCCGCTTTATAAGTGGAACCCCCCTCTTTATAGGCTTTTTGCACTAATTGTTTCTCCACCTCGCCCTTGGCCTCCTTTAAGGGCATTATCTCCGTACAGATTACCTTAGACGCAGAGCTGCCTTCGCCCTGGCCGAGAATTTTCCGTAAGGCGTTGGCTGTAAGCTCTTTGCTGTCCTCGGTGACATACAGGCGCTCTATGGCGTGTTCCAACTCCCGTAGATTGCCGGGCCAGTCGTAATCCTTGAGAGCGTCGAGAATATCCTTGGCAAAGGTTTTATCCAAGTTATATTTTTTATTGCACTTGTACAGCATGAATTGTGCAACATGGATTATTTCGTCCATTCTGTTGCGCAGCGGCGGTATTTCCAGGGGCACTACATTGAGGCGGTAGTAAAGGTCCTGGCGGAATTGGCCTTTATCGCACATTTCCTTGAGGTTCCTGTGGGTTGCCGCCACTATGCGGGTGTTGACGGGAATCCGCTTCACGCCGCCCACCCGGACTATGGTCTTTTCCTGTAAAAATTCTAAGAGCTTTACCTGCATGGATAAGGGGAGTTCACCTATTT
>DXZC01000083.1 GCA_019415505.1 Peptococcaceae bacterium
CTATATAATTATATACGATGTTGAGCAAAATTATGTAGGTTTACAGTAGGTGTATTTATTGACATATCTATTGTAAAAAGATATAATGAAAATAATATAAACTTTTATTATATACTTTCGTAGCACAAGAGGGCGTGAATTTATGGCCATAATCTTTTTTGTTATATTTGCTTTTGTTTTTTCCCTGGCTTATTATTGTTTTGAAAAGTCTGAAGGGTAGTTTTTAGTACCGGTAACACGAACCAATGTAAAATTTAAAAATTGGGGCCTGATAAATAATTTTTGAAACCAGGCTCCGGCAGATGTAGCTTATAGTTTGGGCTTGCTGGAAAGTTGCACAATTTTACTATTTATTCTTCTAATATAATCATATAAATTTATTTGTAAAACTAAATATATTTATTAGCTTAATTTGCTAGGGCGACATAGTAGTTAACTCCAGGTGGTATTTTCAAGGCTTTTAACTTAGGGCCTGTTTTTCAGTGGATTTTTATACTTAAAAGCCAGCGTCTGATGGCGCTGGCTTAATATATGCTATTGATGAATAATTAATGGAGCTTTCTTCTTAGCGCAAGTAGTTACAGGCTATTCAACTCAGAGTAAGGCTGGCACCCTTTAAGTTATCACCGGAAATCTTTAACCGGGCTCTGAGACTTAGATAATAGCTTAATTATAGTCATTAAGTAAATTAGGGGTTAATCTTGGCAAATTCTATAGCCGCGCTTTTAATGAGAGTTAAATCCTGGATTTCAGGATTCTCCAGGTTTAGTTTTTTTATAAGCAAATCACCCTCGCCGTTACCGTAGCAGGAATTTATAGTCTCGGTGGTAAAGGGCAGGGTGGCGACAAAGAAATCCCCGGTCTTGGTGTCAAACCTGTAAAGGTTATCCTGTGCCTTATAGGTGTGGACAAAGTAAATATCAGGCTGGGCGGCGATTAACTGCCAGCCGCCGGGGTAAGTTTGATAGAACTCGGACGGCGTTGTAACAGCCGTTAAACTGTTGGCCTCCTGTTGATAAATTTTTATCCTACCGTTTAAAGTGCGCAGGATAAAAAAGTCGCCCGCCTTCTCTAAGGAAAATATGGCGTCAGTATCTTCATTGGGGGTGTTTTCCGGCGTTAGAAAAGCGTCTATTTCCTCAGAGGGCAAAATGAAAGCTGCCGTTTCCTCGCCTTTAGCATTATATTGCACTATTTTATGAATTTGCCCCGCCGTGTCTTGGGCGATTACATAGCCGTAAATACTTTCCTGGTCTGTGTCCAGTCCCAGAAGCTCTTCGCCGCCGCTGCTATCCCTTGCCATTGCCATAATGGAGTCGCTCTCTTGAGATTTGGGGTCAATAATTTCAACGGTGTAAGTAGCTCTACCGGCGGTGGCTTTCTGGCAAAATAAAACAATTTTATCGTTTAGTCCGTAAACCCTGGCAAAAATGGTGTTGTCCCGCCATTCTTTAAGGGTTCGCTGCGCTCCGCCGTTAATATCAATTTTCCACAAAACGCTGGCCTCCAGGGTATTACAGGTATAATAGAGCTTATCTCCCGCCAAGTGGCAGACATTGGCACTGGATTTTACCCCTGCCATTTGGGCTAATTCAGTCTTGGCTTTGGTTTCTAGGTTTTGACGGTATAAAGTCATATCCTGAGCGTCATCGCTGGCCATTGCTACTGACTCGGAAAAATAATAGATGTTGTTAGCATCAAACAGCAGTACGGAATCGGCCGCTGGAATGTCCTCAATGACCTTAGCCGGGATTCCGCCAGGGCTATCTTCAGCTACCTGGTCTTTATCAGCAGCCTGATTGCAGCCGCCACAGAAAAGGATTAGTGCGAGTAAACAGAGGCTAAATAATCTCCGGCGCTTAATCTTATTCATCATTACTCCCTTTGCTCTTGTCAATACGCTATTTGTTTTCTGGGGTGGTTTTGGGTAGCAAAATATAGCTCATTGACATGGGTATAGTATCTGCCGCTGTGACCTGAGATGACATTTTTTATGTTAGGGTCGGTTAAATAAATGTATTCGCCATAATCTGTCCAGCCGCCAGTGTTGAGGTAGTGTCCGTCAGTGCTGTATTCCCACCAGCCATTAGCTGTAAATCTTAAACGGCAAATATTGGGCATATGGTTTGCTACCGCGTAATTTACATAGTTTTGCAAGCCCGCCACATTGGGATTTTCCATTATGATGTAGCGTTTATTTCCTATTTGGGTATTTATATAATTTACCATGGGGGCTAAGTCGGAGCCGGCAGTTGTAGTACCTATTTTCCCAGCATAGTATGACTGTGTGCTGGAGGAACCGTTGATACACTGTAGTGTTTGCTTAACAGTTGCCGGTCCGCAATAATATGATTCTGTTTGCCTGGACGCCCATGCGTCTATTTGTCCGCTATAACTCAGGGAACGGGTCAGCAGCAACTGTTTTAGCTGGTTGAATTTTTCTGTAATAATCTGTTTTTCTGTATTAGAGAGGGTGGTATCGTTGGCAAACTAATCCATGCCATTGCCTATTTCCGTCATAATGTTTTATCGATATCAGTATAATTATTTTTTAATGTTACAAAATAATTATATGGTCATAAATTCCCCTTGTCAAGATATTTTCTGTTTGCAAAGTACCTTGTTTTTTAAGCGGTACCGGGAAAATTTTTAGGAATTTTTCCCATAAATCCCTTGACATTGGGAAAAATAAATGTATAATGATTATTAGCACTCGACAAGAGTGAGTGCTAATAATCGTAAAGCAAGATATTTTATTATTATAAGTTTTAAGGAGGAGTTAAAATGAAATTTACACCCCTAGGCGACCGTGTATTGGTCAAAGTAGCAGAACCTGAAGAAAAAACCCAGGGCGGTCTTATTATCGCCGATACCGCTAAAGAAAAACCCCAGGAAGCAACCGTTATTGCTGTAGGTAAAGGCCGTCTCCTGGATAATGGCTCCTATGCACCTGCCGAAGTAGCTGAAGGTCAAAAAGTTATTTTTGCTAAATACGCAGGCACTGAAGTAAAAGATGGCGACGACGCTTATCTCTTGCTGGACGGCCGTGACATCTTGGCTATCGTAGGATAATCTTTGGTTAAAAATTAGGAGGAATAATAAAAATGGCAAAACAAATCGTATTCAAAGAAGAAGCCAGGTACGCAATGGAAAGAGGCGTAAACGCCTTGGCTGACGCTGTTAAAGTAACCCTTGGACCCAAAGGCCGCAATGTAGTATTGGAAAGAAAATACGGCTCTCCCTTGATTACCAACGACGGTGTTACCATTGCTAAAGAAATAGAATTGGAAGATCCCTTGGAAAATATGGGCGCTCAGTTAGTTAAAGAAGTAGCCACCAAAACCAACGATATCGCTGGCGACGGTACTACCACCGCTTGTATTTTAGCCCAAGCTATCATTAAAGAAGGCTTAAAAAATGTAGCTGCCGGCGCTAATCCTATGGGCCTGAAAAAAGGTATTGAAATGGCGGTTAACGCTGCTGTTGATGGCATTAAAGAAAACTCCAAAATTGTGGACTGCAAAGAATCCATTGCTCAGGTCGCCTCTGTTTCCGCTAACGAAGCTGAAATTGGTAACCTTATTGCTGACGCTATGGACAGAGTGGGCAACGACGGCGTTATCACCGTTGAAGAAGGCCAAGGCCGTGAAACCACTTATGAAGTAGTTGAAGGTATGCAGTTTGACCGTGGTTATATCTCCGCTTATATGGTAACTGATACCGAAAAAATGGAAGCTGTTCTCAGCGATCCCTTTGTACTCATTACCGACAAAAAGCTCTCCAATGTACAGGAACTTATGCCCGTTTTGGAACAGGTTGCTCAAAGCGGTAAACAACTCCTGATTGTTTGCGAAGATATTGAAGGCGAAGCCCTCACCACTTTGGTTCTGAATAAGCTCCGCGGCATCTTCACCTGCGTTGCCGTAAAAGCCCCTGGCTTTGGTGATAGAAGAAAAGCTATGCTGGAAGATATCGCTATCCTCACCGGTGGCACAGTAATTTCTGAAGAAGTTGGCATTAAAATGGAAAATGCCACCATGGATATGTTAGGTACTGCCCGCCAGGTAAAGGTTAATAAGGAAAATACCACTATTGTTGACGGTGGCGGTGAAGCCCAGGTTATTGACGACCGGGTAGTAATGCTGAAACATCAGTATGAAGAAACTAAATCCGAATTTGACCGGGAAAAAATTCAGGAACGCTTGGCTAAATTAGCTGGTGGCGTTGCCGTTATCAAAGTTGGCGCTTCTACTGAAACTGAATTGAAAGAAAAGAAACTCCGCATTGAGGACGCTTTGGCCGCTACCAAGGCTGCTGTGGAAGAAGGTATTGTCGCTGGCGGCGGCACCGCTGTTATAGACGTTATTCCTCAGGTTGCTGCTTTGCAGGCTGAAGGCGATGTAAAAACCGGTATTGATATTATTATCAAAGCTTTGGAATCCCCAGTTAAACAAATTGCGGATAACGCTGGCCAGGAAGGCGCCATTGTAGTGGAAAAAGTTAAGGAAGCAGAAAAGAACGTTGGTTACAATGCCGCTGTAGGCGAATATCAGGATATGTTTACCGCTGGTATCGTTGACCCCACTAAGGTAACTCGCTCCGCTTTGCAGCATGCCGCTTCTGTAGCCGCTTTACTGCTCACCACGGAAACCTTAGTTGCCGACATCCCCACTAAGGAAGCTCCTCCTGCCGCTCCCGCTGCTCCCGGCGGTATGCCCGGCATGATGTAATTGATTCAGTAAAAAATATTTTATCGTTAAATATAAGGCGGCGTTTATCGCCGCCTTATTGCCGATATAAACCCTCGCCAAATCCAAGATAAACAAGGTATGTATATGATGAAAGCAGCAATTTTTGATATGGACGGCACCTTGCTGGATTCCATGGGTATGTGGCGCAATGTGCTGCCTAACTACTTAAAAACTTTACACATAGACTTTGCCGGCATTAATTCCTTGGTGGAAAAAATGTCCTTTATGGATGCTGCCACCTATCTTTCCCAGGAACTTAATCTGGGAAAAACAGCTGAGGAAATATATGCCGAGGTTCAGGCCAGCATAGTTTACCAGTATGACAATACTATTGAGCTAAAACCGCTGGTAAAGGAATACCTCGCTCAGTTGCGGGCTGATAATATACCCGCCTGCATAGCTACGCTTACCGATAAGTATCTGGCTAAGCGGGTTCTCAAGCGTTTAGGTATCTATGATTATTTTGAGTTTATCCTAACCGTTGGCGAAGTGGGCCAGGGTAAGGACGAACCCTTGATCTACGAAGAATCGGCCAAAAGGCTGGGACTTGATAAGTCCCAATGCGTGGTATTTGAGGACGCTCCCTACGCCATTGTTACCGCCCATAACGGTGGTTTTACAACTTATGGCGTTTACGACTCCTGGCAAAAATATTCCCAGGACTTTATTGATAAATATTGCGATAAATTTATTAGGGGTTATGAGGAGCTGCTACATAAGAGGTGAATTTGGCCTTGGCTTTGGCCTCTTGTACAAATTTATCGTCTTAATGTATATTTTAGTCCTGTTGCCGCCTATTCGTTGACAATAGGAAATTCAATTATTTATAATAATATTGTTAATAATGGTGAGTATAAATTTAAATGGTGCGCCTAAAATTTAACTTATGGGTAACATTTGGGTAAATACATTTTGAATAGGAGGCAATATTATGGCACATGTTATAGCAGTAGCCGGTAAAGGTGGCGTGGGTAAGACCACCCTCTGCGGCTTATTAATTCAATATCTTTGCGAGTTAGGTAAGACTCCGGTGTTGGCGGTAGATGCTGACGCTAACTCCAACTTGAACGAGGTTTTAGGCGTGGAGACTAAGCAGACCTTAGGGGAAATTCGGGAAAAGATGAAAACCGCATCCTCTCCTCAGAGTGAAGTTCCCGCTACCATGTCCAAGGACGTATATGCGGAAAAGGAACTTTTTGCGGCCCTTACCGAGGAAGACGATTTTGACCTCTTAGTGATGGGTCGCTCCCAGGGGCAAGGCTGTTACTGTTTTGTCAATGGCTTGCTGCAGCGGCAGATAATGTCTATTCAGGATAACTACCCCTATATTGTCGTGGATAATGAAGCGGGTATGGAGCATATAAGTCGTGGCTTGCTGCCCCAGATAGATACTATGATTTTGGTCAGCGATTGTTCCAGAAGGGGCATACAGGCGGCGGGCCGCATTGCCGAACTGGTACGGGAATTAGCTTTTGCCCCCAGTAAAATAGGGCTTATTGTAAACCGTGCCCCAGACGGCGTTTTAAACGAGGGTACCAAAGAGGAAATTGCCAACCAAAAGCTGGATCTATTAGGCGTGGTACCCAACGACCAGCAGGTATACCAGTATGATTGCGACGGTCAGGCTATTGTGAGCTTGCCAAAGGATTCACCGGTGCGCCAGGCTTTGCAGGGTATTGTGGAAAAATTAGGGCTTTAAGTCACAACTGGGACTATCCTAAAGGAGTTCTTAATAAGATACCTACAGCTTATATTTAATCTGAAATACAAGAATTATGAGGTGAATATATGGTAAACATAGAAATGGAAAACGGTAAAAAAATCGTGCTGGAATTATATCCGGAAGTGGCCCCCAAAACGGTGGAGAACTTTTTAGCTTTGGTTAATAAGGGCTTTTACGATGGTTTGACCTTTCATCGGGTTATCAGCGGTTTTATGATTCAGGGCGGCTGTCCCGACGGTACCGGCATGGGCGGCCCTGGTCACAATATTTACGGCGAATTTAAGGCCAACGGCTTTAATAATGAGCTAAAGCATGAGCGCGGCGTTATTTCTATGGCTCGGGCTCAGGACCCCAACTCCGCTGGCTCGCAATTCTTTATTATGCACGCTGATTCCCCTCATTTGGACGGCCAATACGCTGCCTTTGGTAAGGTGGTAGAGGGCCTGGAGGCGGTAGATGAAATAGCCGCCACGCCGGTGGGCTTTAACGATAAGCCTGTAACCCCCCAAGTAATGCAGAAAGTATATGTTAGCGAATAAGCTGAAAAACCCCGTTCCGCTTGTAACCAAGCGGGGCAGGGGTTTTTAAATTTGTTACTGGTTAATATTGAGCAATTATGCCAGTGGCTGCCGTGGCTGGTAATCTCCTGGCAAAACACAATTAGAGCCTCATTTCCGGTAAACATTGCTTATATTGGGTTATTAGCTTTTTTGCTCGCCTTAATGTTGGTATGGATTGATAAATCAGGGGTTATAATCCGTGGGTTGCTACTTTACTGGGAGAATAATCCCTCTGTTGTTGCGGTTAAAACGGCTGAGGATTCTTTTTCTTAGATCAAAAAACTACAGTTAACATTTAAAGTTCGCGTTTATAAAGTATTTTAGGTCTACTAATAATAGATTAATACTAATTTAAATAGCTAATGTTATAGGTCGGAGCGTAAATAAGCGGGCTGAAATCTAATTTATTTTAAGCCTGGGTGACCAGATAATTTAAGTATATAGCCCTGAGGGATATAACTCCAAAGGATATAAAAAAAGCAGCCTTTAACTAGGCTGCTTTAAAATTCTTAAATTTTTAATTCTCAATTATTCGGCGTCACGCTGAGCTTGCAGGCATTCTCTGCAATAAACGGGGCGTCCGTTGGTGGGGCGGAAAGGAACTTGAGTTTCTACGCCACATTGGTCGCAAACAACATCAAACATTTCTCTTTCGCCATTTCTCTGACGGCGTCTTTTCTGACGGCATTCAGGGCAGCGGGCAGGCTCGTTCTGGAAGCCTTTTTCAGCGTAAAATTCTTGTTCCGATGCGGAAAACATAAATTCTTCGCCACATTCTTTGCATACTAAGGTTTTGTCGGAATACATTGGGTTTACCTCCTAAATTTTTCTATTGCTTTGTCCTTTCGGGTCTGATCCATTTAGGAGTAAACTTTCTGGGACTAAGAAATAGCACTAGCCATATTATAGCTTATATTCTAATAATTTGCAATATTTTTTTAAATTTTTCTTTTTTTATTGTTTTCCCAGTATAACATGGAAATTAATCAGTTTCTTTAGGCTGGCGTTTTTTACCAACCCTTGGGAGGTCTTTACAACAGCATTGTCTTGTGTTAAACTAGAACAAAAGTTCTAATATGGTGATAGTATGTCGCAAAGAGTAATATTTCACATTGATGTAAATAGCGCCTTTCTATCTTGGACTGCCGCTGAGCATATATTTAAGGGCGGTACCCTTGACTACCGCCGGATTAATTCCGCCATAGCCAAGGAGGGTATGGGCAAAAATATAATATTGGCTAAAAGCGAGGGGGCAAAAAAACAGGGCGTAGTTACTGGTGAACCGGTTTGGCAAGCCAGGGCCAAATGCCCTGATTTAGTTATTTTGGAGCCGGATTACAAGCTTTATCTTCGAGCCAGCGCAGCTATGAAGCGGCTATTTTTTGACTATACACCCCTAGTAGAGGTTTTTTCCATTGACGAGTGCTTTTTGGATATGACGGGCCAGGAGAAATTTTTTGGTCCGCCGGAGATAGCCGCCAGGGGAATTAAAGAAAGGGTTAAGAGTGAGCTGGGCTTTACTGTTAACGTGGGGGTGGGGGATAATAAACCTTTGGCTAAAATGGCCTCGGAGTTAAAAAAACCGGACTTGGTTCATACCCTCTGGTCAGAGGAGTTAGCTGTCAAGCTTTGGCCCAGGCCTATTGACTTCCTCTTTATGGCTGGACCGCAATCTGTGAAAAAATTGCGGAAAATCGGTTTGGATACCATTGGCAAGCTAGCGTCTGTAAACCGCCAATTTATCAATGATTATATGGGTAAGCAGGGGGATATGCTTTACCGTTATGCTAACGGCATAGATAATGAGCCGGTTTTAGCTGGGGAAGGGGCGCCGCCTAAAAGTGTAAGCCAATCCATTACTTTGCCTTTGCTCTTAGACCATATTGGGGAGGCTGAGGCTATATTCCTCTATATTGCGGAATGTCTTGGCGCAAAGCTACGGCAAAGGCAACTCACTGCCGGTACTATCTATGTGGGGGTTAAGGATAGAGACAGGGTTTACCGGGGTAAACAGCAACGGGTGGCGGAGCCTTTGCTGCACCGCCGGACAATTTTTAACTATGGTGTGGAACTGCTGCGGCAAATTTGGCCGGTCAATGGCGTGCGGTATGTTGGGATAGGGTTAAGCGACTTGCAGTTTGACCGCCCCTTGGCGGCGGATTTATTTAGCGACGCCATATTGAAAGAGGAACGTCTGGACGCCGCGGTGTACGCTATTAAAGAGCGCTTTGGCAGCGAGGCCATAATTCCCGGCAAACTCTTGAATTCGCCGGTAAAAAGCTATTTTCGAGATATTGGGGAAGAAAATGACGGCCAGGAGCCGCCCCGGTTTTTTTAAGCTTAGGCAAGGCTAGAAACTGAGGGTTAATATAGTTGTATGTTTAGGTCGCAGCCGGTAAAATTCTGGATAATAGGATAATAGGATAATAGGATAATAGGATAATAGGATAATAGGATAATAGGATAAT
>DXZC01000084.1 GCA_019415505.1 Peptococcaceae bacterium
GTAATTACCTCCTTTTAATATAGTTTACGCTTATCGATAATGCGCACGGCCTTACCTTCGCTACGGGCAATGCTCTTTGGTTCCACCAATTTAACCTTGGCGTAAATACCCAGCATGGCCTTTAAGTCATTAACCAAGTCTCTTTCTTTTTCGGAGATGGCCACAACACTGTCGGAGAACATCTCCGGCGTCATTTCCACTTGCACTTCCAGGGTATCGCTGTTATTCACGCGGTCCACAATAATCTGGTAATTGGCCGGATAACCCTTATTGAGAATTACGGTTTCAATTTGGGAGGGGAATACGTTAACGCCCTTAATAATCAGCATATCATCGCTGCGGCCCATGGGTTTGGACATCTTCACATGGGTGCGGCCACAAGAGCATTTTTTCCGGCTTAAAACGCAAATATCCCTGGTGCGATAGCGCAGGAGAGGAAAAGCTTCCTTAGTTATAGAGGTAAAAACCAATTCGCCTTTGGCCCCTTCGGGCAAAACCTCACCGGTTTTGGGGTCGATAATTTCCGCGATAAAATGGTCCTCATTAATATGCATACCAGTCTGCTCCGAACATTCAAAGGATACCCCAGGGCCGGAAATTTCCGTAAGTCCATAAATATCGTAAGCCTTAATGCCCAAGGATTTTTCAATATCCCGGCGCATTTCCTCGCTCCACGCTTCAGCGCCAAAAATACCAGCTTTTAAACTCAGCTTATCCTTCAAGCCCCGCTCGTTAATGGTTTCTCCCAGGTAAGCCGCATAGGAGGGAGTACAGCAGATAATTGTGGAGCCTAAGTCGCAAAGGAACTGAATCTGACGGTCAGTATTCCCGGAGGACATGGGCAAAGTCAGAGAGCCCACCTTATGGGAACCGCCGTTCAGCCCTGGCCCGCCAGTGAAAAGGCCATAACCATAACTAACGTGAACAACATCATCTTTGGTGCCGCCCGCGGCCATAATAGCCCTGGCGCAGCAGTCGTCCCACAAATCTATATCATGCTGGGTGTAAAAGGCTACAACCCTTTTGCCGGTAGTACCGCTGGTAGACTGTATGCGCACAGCGTCGCTAAGGGGTACTGCCAAAAGACCGTAGGGGTAAGCCTCCCTCAGGTCATCTTTAGTTAAAAAGGGCAATTTATGTAAATCCTCAATGGATTTAATGTCATCGGGAGTAACCCCTTTTTCCGTCATGAGCTTTCTGTAATAGGCCACATTTTTATAAACATGCTGAACTGTTTTTACTAAACGCTCATTCTGTAACGCCACAATTTCCTCTCTGGAGGCACATTCAATTTCGGGTTGATAATAATTACCCATCGGTGTTAATACCTTCTTTCTTGCCTATCAATTTTTTTTGTCCATATATTATAATATATATTATAACATAGATATTTCCAGCAGTAAAGAATTTCCGCCTGGTTTGCCAGGAGAGAAAGGCGCTAAGGCAAACTAAAATAACCGCTGCTAACTACCTTGATTCCCAATTTAAACAGTGAAAAATATTCCACATTTTGCGAGCTACAGCTAAGTCAAAGCTATAAAGCAAAATACTTTTAGTCGGGGCAAAATAGCGATACTATTCTACCAGGGCAAATCCACAAAATGCCTGTAAAAAGCCTATTGTTATTTATTAATTTTTATATTATAATTAAATTGAACCTTTGGTAAATTAATCTAATTTAAATTACCAGAACCAAATTATCTTTTTTCAAAAATTTACATTTTGAAAAATTTTACACATTAGTGTGATAGCGTTAACAAAACTGTAAAAGCTTAAACAAATTAATATACCCAGAAATAGCCTATTGCCAAGCTATGATTATAATTAGTCTTTTAATTTCTTTTGAAGGGAGGGAATAATCCACAATTTTATTTATAGCTTAAACGCGTGGGCTTTAATTTAATGGATATTTATTTAGGAGGAATAGCTTAATGAAAAAAACCTTTAGTACTCTGCTGATCATGGCTATCGTTCTGTGCTTCTCATTTGGGGCATTGGCCGCCGGTGATATTACGCCGACAGATAAAAATGATCCCAATCAATATGTGATTACTGAGAAATTGCAGGACTTTGAAGCTACTGATAATCTCTGGATCGGCACCTTAGCACAATGGAAGGCCGATAGCGATAACAGAATAGTGGGAGACACTAAAACCGTATTTGTAAACGGTGAAGCCATCCACGACAACGACATTATCATTACCAATGGTAAAGTCGGCGTTGTTCTGGCTGTTGGTACCCGCAATCCTTGGGGTTATCCCGCTGGTTCCGTATTGGACGCCGGTACAATGGGCACCGATGCAGATGGTAAAGTAGCCGGCGGTCGCGACACAGTCTGGTCCGTGGAAATTCTGGTTAACGGCTGGGATTCCTGGGCTCCCGACAACTGCGGCAAAGTAACCTTTGACGTTGTTAAGTACGACTTTGACAAAAAAGTTGAAGTAACTGAGGGCGGCCTGGACGCAGTTAAGGTCAGCCGCATTTACGACATCGACAGCGTTAAATTCGACGTTGTCACCTATTACGGCATCGAACCTGACGCCATTGACGTCATGATGTTTGACCAACTGACCAACAAATCCGGCAAGGATGTAGAATCCCTCTCCAACCGTTTGTCCCTCACCAATAAAGGCGATGACGGCGGCGCAATGTACAACATCAACGCCAGCCAGCAATTAGGTTGCTATGGCAACACTGAAAAGAACCAATACAATACCTCCATTGTTATGCCTGGTAAAAACATCTCCACCACCGGCGACAGCCATGCCTGGAATAAGACCGGCGGTTCCGTAGGCTATAAAGAGCTGCGCTCCGGTTATGGCTACAAAGACGGTGAATCCGTGGTATTGGAAGATTACATTGTAATTAGTGATGAACCCACCACTAAAGACATCAACAACTTCTTAATGGACTACAACAAAGTGGAAAAGAAAACCGCTGTCAGCGGCACTGTTAAAAACAGCGATAAGCAAGCTGTAAGCGAACCCGTTATTGTTGTGGAAAAAGACGGCGCTACTTATGGTTGGTATATGGGAAATGAAAACGGTGAATTTGCCTTTGACCTCCCTCAAGAAGATGCTAAATACACCGCTTATGTAGAACGCGACGGTTTTGCCCCTGGCGAAGCAGTAGCAATTGATACCACAAAAGAAGCAGCAACCCTGGATTTAGTTTCCGGCGCTGAAAAAGTAGACGTAACCTTTAACTTAAAAGACAAAGACGGCAAACCCCTCTATGGTAAAGTAGAATTGTTTGACGCTGAAGGCGAAAGCGCTTATCCCACAGTGCGTTTCTGCGGCAACTCCATTTACCAAGCCACTGAAGAGGGTAAAGTAGTAGCTAAAGTAGCACCCGGCGATTATACTGCTGTAGTATATGGCGAAGGCTACTGGTTCTACTCCCAACCCGTGGAATTAAAGGCTAATACCGAAAAAACTACTCAAGACGTTGTAATCGACAAGAAATACGCCGCGCCTGAAGGCTGGCTCTCCGGTGACCTTCACCACCACGCCAATAAGAACGACGCCTTTGCTGACCCCGCAGACGCGATTCCTTCCATGCTGGCCTCCGGTCTTGACGTAGCCTTTGTTACTGACCACGACTTTACAGTAAACAATAAAGCAGCCTACGACTTAGCCGTTAAATACGATATGCCCGGTTTCATTCCCTCGGAAGAAATCTCTTGCTCTTGGGCGCACTTTAATGTAATTCCTCAGGATGAAGCATCCTATGAGTACTTTAGAGACGATAATAAGGACAACCACGTCATGAACCAATTTGCTCAGTTACCAGTATTCGTGAAGCAAACTCATGACGCAGGGGCTACCATCACCGCTAACCATCCCTGGTATAGCTATGGCTTATTCTATGCCAACAATAACAACGCCATTCCCGGCGGTTACACTGACGACTATGACAATATAGAAATCAACTCCTGCTGTGCTGACAGTGAAAACACGGAAGTTATCATCAGCACCACAGAACTGTGGACCTCCTTCTTGGCAAACGAACCCGCCAAGAACGCTGACGGCGAAGTTATCTACAAAGACAGCGAAGAGAAAGATGTAGTTACAGAAAAAGCCCATTACCTGGTAGGCGGCTCTGATACTCATGACGTTCTCTATCCCGGCTTCTCCGGCAATAACTATGAAAACGTCAGAGCCAATCCTTCGGAATCTCCTTATGCTCAGAATTTAGGTTATTCCAGCTATGCCACTGGTAAAATCCGCACCTTCGCTTATGTTGGCGAAGTAGCTGAAGATGATGTTACTGCCAACGGCTTGGCCTTTGCTAACGCAGTGGCCGCGGGTAATTCCTACACCACCTATGGTCCTCTCCTTGACATGGATAAAATCCCCGGCGAAGTTTACACTGCCAGCGATTATTTCTATCTCAACATGGAAATTAAATCCTTAGCAAACATTAAGGATATCCTTGTTCTCACAAAAGACGCTGCTACTGAATATGACGGCGCTGGTTTACCCGCCAGCATGTATACTGAACAATATGTGAAGTATGACAAAGACGCCTCCCGCTTCGGTATCAATGCGAAAGAAGTAGACTTTAACGCCAAAGTTGCTATGCCTGAAGGCGAAAATACTTGGGTAGCCTTTATCGTAATTGATGAAAACGGCAACTATGCTATTACCAATCCCTACTGGGTAGTAAATGAAGCTAGAGCCACCAACTTCTCCGATGTTAACCCCGATGCTTGGTACGCTCCTTATGTTAACGCTTTAGTAGCTGAAGGCATTATTAAAGGCTACGAAGACAATACATTTAGACCTCAGAACAATATTAACCGCGCTGAATTCTGCAAAATAATGGAAGCAATCGCACCGGAAGCCACAGAAAAGAAAGAAGTTTCCTTCTCTGACGTAAAAGAAGGCTCCTGGTATTATGATGCCGTAATGTACATGGCAGAAAACGGTTACATCCAAGGCTATGAAGACAACACCTTCAAACCCCAGGCTAATATCACCAGAGCGGAAATCAGTACCATATTGACCAACGTATATGGTGATTTGGGCGGCAAAGGTTCCACCACCTTCTCAGATGTAAAAGAAGGTTCTTGGTACTATGATGCTGTTATGAATCTGGCAAAAGCTGGTTACATCAACGGCTTCAGCGATGGCACCTTCAAACCTAATGACAACGCCACCAGAGCACAGTCTGCCAAAATGGTTTATGTGGCCGAAAATGGCGGCAAAGTTTTGCTCAACGACGTTAAAAACTAAGTGACGTTAAGCACTAAATGCTGTTAAGCACTAAGAGTCTTAATTGACACTTAAACCCTGGCAATAAATTCCTGTAAAGGAATGGCGGGAAATCTTAATTAACTAAGCATAAAAGGATTAAACTATTTTATCTCTTATGCAATTAAGACCGGGGTTGCAACTAACAACAAGCCTTAAATAGGCTAAACCGGCGCTACCGTAATGGTAGCGCCGGTTTTAATTATCTCTGAAGCCGGTTGCACTTTGAGTTGTTTATAATAGGCCGCACTTTTATAAAGTCCACATTTAACACTAAAATTTTTATAATAGGGCATATTTTTTTAAGGCAACATTCTATACAAATATTTTCTTATAGACATGATAGGCTGTTTTTACTCCATACTATTGGCAACGTAAATATCTAGTCTCTGAATTTGCCTTAAATATGGGGTTAGACAGTCAAGGCTATGGTCAGGCTGATAATAGAGTTGATAGGACGGCCATCGGCTTATAGTAAAGCTAACAGTAAGGCTGATAGCGGCCTAATGTCGGACTGATAGTAAAGCCGGTAGTAAGACGAATAGCAGCCTAATACCAGACTGATAGAGGGTTCCAATGTTTAGGGATATAGTAAGCTAACAAAGGCTAATATTAGGCTTATAACAAGCTGACAGAAGGATTGATAGTAGGGTCTATAGGAAACTATAGTTAGTGATAGTAGGCTATAATAATAAGGGCCAGGAAGGCTAATATGACTCTTACTGTAAGCTGGTAGTGAGGCCAATAGTAAACTTGAAAGTAAGGCTATGAAAGCTAGCTAATAATAGTTCGATAGTAGAGGCTATAGTGATTCTGATAATAAGCTAATATACAGCTGGGAGAATAAAATAGCACTCACCCATTGGGGTTTATTTTTTACAGACACATTTTGTCTTACCCTATTATAGCAAATTGTGATAAAATTGTTATGCCATAAGGATAATATATTTTGCCTATAAAAAATACTATTGACAGCTATTTGCCATTATGATATCCTAATATTATGATACTATAAAATAAATTATCATTTTTTATAATAGGCCAGACAATTTCATAATAACAATACTTGTTGTGGGAGTATGCGTTTATAAGTAAATTTAACTTTACTTATATTTGCATTTCCCTTTTTTATTGCCCAAGCAAGTAGATTTACGCCTCAAGGGGGTGGTTGAGCCATGAAAAGGGCGAATTAAACAGTCCGCTAATTTATTAGGGCCTAAATACACTACAGGTTATGCTGCAATGCGGCAGGCTAATAATAATATTCTGCGTTGTACCACAATTGGCACCCTTACGGCCAATAATTTAAGCTGGTATTTGACAACAACGGTAAATTATTAACTTTACAATCCCCTTTATATAGAATAATTCCGCCAATAACGGCTAAAAAGGAGTGCCTATGAAAAAAATCTTAATAATGCTGTTAACTTGCCTGTGTATAGCCAGCCTGGCAGCCTGCGGCAATTCTCAGGATAGCAGCCAGCCTATTGAACCGACAGAAGATATAAATGACTCCGCTATAGAGGAAGCCCCCTACCCGGAAGATGGCCAGATAATTGCCACTATTGAGGGTGAGAAATTCCCCTACAATATTGCATATGAATTTAAAGTCAACAACGAAGTTTTCAGCGCCGACCCCGCTGACCTGGCGGACAACGACTTTACCTATGGTGATGCAGCTATATTCACTGAATTAGTCTACCGGGAGGGTCTGGCCAATGAAAGCATCTCCGTTTCAGCCGAGGATATTTCCGAGCATAAGGAAGTGCGCAAAAACGTAATGATGCAGGAGGTTCCCGGCGCCGCGGATATGCTGAATTACTGTTTGAGGCAGGATAATTTAACAGAGGAGGAATACTGGGCGAACTTAGACCCTTACATAGAAAAATTTCTCATTTGGCAGCAGGCTATAAAAATAATTGACGACAAAAAAAATGAGGATGAGGAACTGACGAAACCGGAGGATTTAGAAAGCTACCGGGCGGAAACCACCGCTCGTATAAAAACCATTTATGAGGATCTAAAGGTTAAGTACAACGTCGTGCTAACAGCTACAGCGGAATAAGAGCGGCACTATAGAAAATAGTACAATTATTACAGCAAGTGGTAAGGCACCCTCTTCCACAAAGTTACTTGTTGGGCATTATCCCAAACTCTCAGTCACTTTTACCAAAGGGCTACCCATAATATATTGTGGTAATATTTGTAGGTTTATGGTACCATGAAAGCAATTTCTAAATAGTGTCGGTGAGCAATGACCGGCAGGGAATCTATATTTTGCTACAGAGCGACAAAATCGGAATTTCTAGGAAAGCTGTCAAAATAAGATTATCACAATATGCGGAAGTCTGAAATTTCAAGACCAAATGATGACAGTTTCGGAGAAATTGGAATTGGAAGAACAATGTGTTGTAATACATCATCTATTGCATGCTCTTTCTCATATAATTAGGTATCTCCTTATAGTGGAAGCAGAAGAAGCAATATATCAATCAGTTTTGAAATACAGTAAACTTAACTACACATTAATGTAGTAGAATTTTACTTTTGGCTCACCGAGTGGGACTCGAACCTACAACAACTCGGTTAACAGCCGAGTGCTCTACCTTTGATAAAAACAGAAAACTATCCCACAGGAACTCAGGGTATTAAGCAAGCCGCATTACAAAAAAATGAAATCAGTGATGCCATTTACGTTGTGAATGTTAGCGGATATAATGGAAAATCAACACAAAGTGAAATAGATTGCGCCCATTACCTTAACAATGAGACTTTGTTTTTAGAACCAGCAAATAAATTCTGATTTATCGGCTGTTTATGGGCACATAGCGTCATGGGAGTTAGCTAAGCCAGCAGTCCAGGCCAACGATAAAATTAACGGTTGCGCCGTGGTTGACAAGTCTGCCTGTTTCAGCTTATTTAGTAATCAAGAGGGAGAAAGGACTCGTTGCTTTCTCCCTCTATTCACAATTTGAAAGCGTTTATAAAGACCGTATACATGTGGCTTTACGGTCTGTTTTGAGGTAGATGGCAGAACCCTCGCCAATTGCGTTTACTGCGTAACAATTTGTTCCTGTGTAATGCTTTTTTGACAGCTGCGCTCACAAAAAAGAACCTCTAGGGAGATAAGGAGATATAGCAGGAGCTAGCAGAAACGGTAAAAATCCTTAATTTACGAGGGTTTTGCGGTTCCTCTATAAAGACTTTTAAGAGGCTTTAAGACAATCTCAGTAAAAAATCAGTAAAAAAAGTTGCACATCTTAGCGATAAAGAACATAAAAAAGGGTTGCACATCATACAAAAATGATGTGCAACCCTTTTAAAATTTACCCCGGCAGTGACAGTAATTCCCACGGACCGACGTCCGCAGTATTTGCTGCGCGGGAGAGCTTAACTACTGTGTTCGGCAAGGGAACAGGTGTGGCCTCTCCGCCATAACCACCGGGAAACTGAAAACTAATTAATTAACAAAGTTCTCTGAAAATTGTATAGAAACAAAACTTCACAAAAAACGCTTTAGAAGCCATTAAAAGCGAATGAGGTCAAGCCCTCGACCAATTAGTACCGGTCAGCTTAAAGCATTGCTGCTCTTACACGTCCGGCCTATCAACCAGATCATCCCTCTGGGGTCTTACCAGATTTACTCTGCGGGAAATCTTATCTTGAGGTGGGCTTCGTGCTTAGATGCTTTCAGCGCTTATCCTTTCCAAACTTAGCTACCCAGCTGTACCCTTGGCAGGATAACTGGTACACCAGCGGTTTGTCCATCCCGGTCCTCTCGTACTAGGGACAGATCCTCTCAAATTTCCTACGCCTGCGATGGATAGGGACCGAACTGTCTCACGACGTTCTGAACCCAGCTCACGTACCACTTTAATGGGCGAACAGCCCAACCCTTGGGACCTACTACAGCCCCAGGATGTGATGAGCCGACATCGAGGTGCCAAACCTCCCCGTCGATGTGAACTCTTGGGGGAGATAAGCCTGTTATCCCCGGGGTAGCTTTTATCCGTTGAGCGATGGCCCTTCCACTCGGAACCACCGGATCACTAAGCCCGACTTTCGTCCCTGCTCGACCTGTTTGTCTCGCAGTCAAGCTCCCTTCTGCCTTTACACTCTTCGCGCGATTTCCGTCCGCGCTGAGGGAACCTTTGGGCGCCTCCGTTACTTTTTGGGAGGCGACCGCCCCAGTCA
>DXZC01000085.1 GCA_019415505.1 Peptococcaceae bacterium
CTCCTGGGGAAACTCAGCCGGGGCTTCCTCCTGGGCAAAGGAGTCAGCCTGGTCCTCAGACGCGGGGGTAGAATCCACGGCTAAAACTTCCTCAATCACAACCTCATCTTCCTCAGCAAAGGTCACTTCGCTTTCATCGTCCTCAGCTGCGGCGGCGCCTTCATTTTCCCCGCGAATCAGTTCTATTTTACCCTGCAATTCCGCTATACGGTTTTTATGCTCATAAACTTCGGCGCATTGATCCTTAACGCTTTCCAGCGCTATACCATCGACCACGCAATCCTCATAAACATTGCGGCCAATATAGTAATAAAGGTCGTCTATTGCTTTTTGTTCAGCGCTGATTTTCATTTTTAGTTTGCTGATTTCGGCAAAATCCGAACTCTTGTTAACCGCCGTTTTCATGGCAGTACCAGCTGACTGCATGGCTTTACCCGCTACCTTCGACGCGCTCTTAGTAAAATCATCAAAAAAACCCATGCTGTGCCTCCTCAAAGATTGCAAAACTTAATCATATTATATACTATTATGCAATTTTGTCAAAATTATTTCATGGAACCTGTTTCTAAAAACCGCTGATGCCAAGAGAGCGCTTCATTGAGGAGGTGAGGAGTTTGTTGGGCCGCTGTTTTTTGGGCTCTGGTGAAATAATCCCACAGACCTTCTTTATAATCAGGGTGAGCGCAGTTCTTAATTATCACTGCCGCCCTCTCCTTGGGAGTTAAACCCCGCAGGTCCGCAAAGCCATATTCGGTGACAAAGACGGAGACGTCGTGTTCCGTATGGTCCACATGGGAAACCATCGGCACAATAGCGGATATTTTTCCCCCCTTAGCAGTGGAGGGGGTGGCAAAAACGCTCAGATAGGCGTTGCGGGCAAAGTCCCCGGAGCCGCCTAACCCGTTCATCATAGCGGAACCCATCACATGGGTGGAATTTATATTGCCGTAAATATCCCCCTCGATAGGAGTATTAATAGCTATAACCCCTAAACGGCGCACTAATTCGCAATGGTTGCTAATCTCCTGAGGACGCAGCACAATATGTTTTTTATAACGGGCCACATCCTGCTGGAAGCGCTTTAAACCGGGGGGGGGCGGGAGAAGCCGCCGTACCTGAGGCCAGAGAAACTTTTCCGGCGTCTATTAAATCCAGCACAGATTCTTGAATGACCTCAGTAAAAAATTCTAAACCCGTATATTGGGATTCCGCCATACCGGCCAGCACAGCGTTGGCAACGGCCCCTACCCCGCTTTGAATGGGTAAAAGGTTCTTGGGTAAGCGGCCCCTCTTTACCTCGTTATCTAAAAAATCCATGAGGTGATTGGCCATACTCCGGAAGGTAGCGTCCACCGGATATAAATCACGATGCGCGTCAGGTAAATCTGTGTAAACTATAGCTGCTATCTTCTTTTTCGGACAGGAAATATAGGGCTTGCCAATGCGGTCCCCTACCTGGCGAAGTGGGATAACGCCGCGGTGAGGCGGATTTTTAGGCATATAAATATCATGCATACCATAAAATTCCATTGAATTCAAGGTGTTGATTTCCACTATCACCTTATCCGCCAGCTTTATGGCCTGGGGCATAATTCCCACAGAGGTAGCGGGAATAATAGCGCCCTTTTCCGTAATCCCCACAGCCTCGACAATAGCGATATCCGGCTTAGGGACAAAACCGTAAATCATCTGCTGGGGGAACATACCCAAATGTATATCAGCATAATTAATATCTCCCGCGTTAATACCCTTCCTGGCCTCCACATTGGTCTGGTAGGGGAAACGGTGGTCAATCATCTTATTTTTGGCCCAGGCGCCGTCTAATTCAATGCCCGTAGAAGCCCCGCTGTACAGGTTTACTTTAAAGCTTTCACCAGTCTCCTCTACCCGTTGAGCCAAGGCTAGTGGTACAGCTTTGGGATAGGAAGAAAGAGTAAATCCGCTAACAGCCACAGTCATACCGTTTTTAATCAGCTGCGAAGCCTCCTCCGCGCTGCATATTCGGGACCGTAATTCTGGGCATAATATTCGTTGTTCCATGGAAATACTCCTTTCTTGATTTTTATGTTAATATTTAAATTATACAGGAAAATGTAAATAATTGCAAACATTTTTTGTTTGGAATTTTTGCAAAATAACGTATGTGGCCAAAATTGTTGATTCTATGTGTAACGTTATCCGAGAAACAACAATTTTAGGTTAGGCTTGTATAATATGTGAGGACACCCTTCTGTATGTACCGCCATAACCCACGGTCCCTGGGGTTGAATAAGGCGTTTTATAAATTTTGGCTTCATCCTTACCTTTAAACCCTTGGCAAAAACCTGAAAAATGCCGGATAAAGACTCTAGGGGAGCAGCCCCTTATGGATAGACCAGCTATAAAAATAGATTAGGCCAAAAATTCATCATTTTTGGCCTATTATTTACATATTCTCAAGTGAGGTGATATTAATGATTAGAATTTCCGAACTGCAGGAAAAGGATATTATAAACTGTGCGGACGGACGTTATCTCGGTTCCTTACGGGATATAGAAATAGATTTAACCAGCGGGAAAATACGAAATATATTTCTCAATACCCCGCTCCACGGCGGTTTCCGTAAAAAGCGGGAGCAAATCAGTATTAGCTGGCATGAAATTAAAAAAATTGGCTTTGACGTTATTCTCATTGAGAGTCTGGGTCAACAAATACCCAGAGGCTTGCTGGAGGAGCATAATCCTTAAAACAGTTGGGCTACCGCCTCAATATGATGTGGGTCAGCGCCGCAACAGCCGCCCAAAATCTTAACGCCCTTTTCCTTGAGATAAGCAATACCCTGGGCAAACTCGGCGGGGGTCATATCATAACAGGGTATACCGTTTTGGGTACGGGGCAGGCCGGCATTGGGGCAAGCGGATAACGGCAGGGAAAATTTGGCCACAAGAGGGGCCATAATATCCCCTAAGGTTTGAAAATCTATGCTGCCGCAATTATGGCCCAGGGCGTTAATGCCCAGAGGCATAAGTTCAGCGTAAGCCATTTCTAAAGTATGCCCCATAAAGGTAGCGCCATGGTTTTCCAAAACCAGGCTCACCAGTATAGGTAAATCGGAAACATCACGTATACCTTCAACCGCCGCCTTGGCCTCGTAGAGGTCGTAAAAGGTCTGTACGGAAAAACCGTCTACCCCGGCAGCGGCCAAGATAGAAGCCTGCTCCCGAAAGGCGCTCCTGGCCCTTGCCGGGGTTAGGGTACCGGAGGGCTGCATTAGTTCCCCGGTGGGCCCCATATTACCCAGGACATAGCCGCGGCCGGCTGCCGCCTGGCGGGCAATTTCCACACCTTTGACATTAATATCCCGCCAGTCATACCCTTTCACATGGCTCTGAACGTAAATTTCATTCATACTAAAGGTATTGGACAAGATTATTTTGGCGCCAAGAGCCGCATATTCACTCTGTATTGCCGCCACCAGCTCAGGATGGGTAAGATTGGAAATAGCGCCGGGAGTATCGCCGCCGCGCTTCATTAATTCTGTGCCAGTGGCGCCGCAATGCAAGATAAATTCTTCTTCAACCAGGAAATCCGCGAAACTTTTCATTATAGGGCTCCTTATCTTTATATGTGCTTCTTATCTTTGATAATAAATTTGTAAATCACTGAAATACTCGGAGCGTTCCACCTCAGTTTCACCATTAAACTCCGTATGAGACATAATAGATAGGTTAGCGCCGTCAGTAACTAAAGCGCCTAGGGCTGCTAAAGCTAAGGCGGCCTCCCGCTCTAATATGCCGCTATAAATCGTGTTACCCAGCACGCTACTGCCAGTAACGGTATAATCCAAGGCGCCGCCGCTGGTTATATCCAGAGGTTTTTCCGATTTAGCTGCCGGCGCGGCCACTAATATGGTGTAATCGTCTAAGAGGCGGCGCAAAGGTGTTAAGGCGGCAATAACTTCCTCACGGCTGGCGGCTTCGTCAAGGACTACGGGTATCACAGCAACGCCAGGCAAATAGTAGCTAAAATAATCCGCCAGCACCCCAAAATTAGAGGCATTGTTCAAAGCTTTATTATTTATGACTAAACCGGAGGACTTTAAGATATCCAGAGTCCCCTTATCAGCCTGTACTACACCATAGGAGCCTTGCCAGCCCCAATCGCCGCTTACTGGCTTAGGGCCAATATTCTCGGCAAAGGTTACTACCACCACGGTGCCGCCGCCTAAATTGTGGCCCAAAACCGCCATAGTTTCAGCTGTAGCAGCGGGGTTATTCAAGGGACTGGGAATAATAGCCCCGGCTAAATCATCCAGCTCCAGATCTACCTCGCCTTGATATATTTGAAAGCTTGCGGTAGTGCTATAGATATCGCCGTGAATAGTATCATATATAGGGTCAACAGCAGAACCCTGCTGGTGCGTATACATAGCCCAACAAGCTATTACAGCCCAGCAAAAAATTGAAATTCCCAAAAATAGCCGAATCTTCGCTTTTTGGCTCATTCCACCACCACCAAATCTTCAACATCTATTTTGCCGAGGACCTTACCCTCAGTGAGATTAAACACATAAATATCTCCCATAACTTGTTTGCCGCTCTCGGTCACCCTAAAGTAAATCTCCGCCGCTGTGTCCATAGTTAAATAAATGCCATGGCCGTGGTCGGCAACTAGATTATCCTGTTTTAGGAAGGAGACATTGGCCGCAGTAGAATACAGCATATATAAGGCGTTATCCTCAGCATATTCCGGCCAGGAGGCGGACAGGCTCAGAATATCCCCCACTTTGGCGGTGTCGGTTTTCTCTCCCTTGAGGGCAAAGGCGCCCTTAATTGTCCCTTCTGTATCTGGCAGCCAGGGTTCAATGCTCAACCGTTGCTTATCGCTGGAGACCTCATCCTCGGCTAATTCTACAGCAGCTAAATCAACATAATTCAGCAAACAGCGGCACAGCATATAGCGGTTAGTTTGGGTCGACATATCTACAGACATGAGGTAATCTAAAAGCCCGGCGGTATCGTCCTTGCCCAATTTCATACTGAGATCCAGCATAAAGAGGGCCCTTAAAACACTATCCGGTTCGTCCTCCTTATGGAAAAGGGTACTGTTCCCCACTGTACGCAAATCCTTAGCTAAGGAATTATAAATTTCTAACGCATTTTCCGTTATACCGGCGGCGTAAAAAGCCTCGGCTAAATATAATTTAGCCCGGTCGCTGAAAGAGGAGTCATCAATATGATAAACCATATTTTCCACAGGCGCCTCATCTAACAGGCTGAGGCCCCAGTAGGCTAAAGCTAAAATCTCGGAATCATTGTCCATGGCCATTTTGTTGCGGAAGAACGCCTCTAAGGCCCCTTTATCATACTCAACGCCGCCAGAGTCAGCCACTAAAGCTGATAGCAGCATATCGCCTTTAGCGCCGGGCAGGCGGCTAAAGCTGCCATCGGCGTTTTGGTAGGAGCTTAAATCGTTGTTAATATAGGTGGCCAGCAGACCGCTATTGTCCCTCAGGGAGCTATAAAATTCCTGCCGCCCCATTACCTGTAATAGTTGGTTGCCGGGAAAGAGATTATAAGCAAACAATTTTTGGAAATAAGCTGCCTCATTGCCAGGCACCGCATATATCTCAGCCGCTGAATCAGTGGGTTCGTCAGATACCGCCATAAAGCCTGGTTCCGCACTGTAAACTGTGAACTCCAAAACCTCGCTGGCCACAGTTAAACCGGAGCGGGATAAATTAACTTTACAAATGTGCCGCCCTAACTCTGGGGTTCCTAAATCTACTATAACGTCATGCTCCGCAGCGCCGTCGTCTACTTGAACGTCATCCAGCAGAACCTCATATGCCAGGTCATCGCCACCGTTTAAAGCCAAGTTGAGGGATATAGCTTCTCCCTGCCGATAAAAATCAGCTAAACCTGTAACCAGTTGCCCGCCGTTCATAATTGACACAGGCAGATAACGGCAAAGGGCAGCGCCATTTTCCGCTTGCGCTAGCAAGCGTAAATAATAATTACCGGACAAACCCTTAGTATTAAAGACAAAATAGCCTTGACTATTGATAAAGGCGGCTAGTGGTTGGGATTCCGCCATAATATCACTGGCTTGGGTAAAATCCCGTCCCAGTAGGGCCACGGGGAGAATTCCTTCATATAATTCCGCCCGAATTACGGTACTTTCACCGCTGGCAGAGGCTATAACTTCCAGGTTTTCGCCAGAATTTACCGTATATCCCTCCTCGGTATTTAAGGTAAGAGGGGTGTTATCCTGGGGGATGGTCATAATATACCGCTCACCAGTAAAAGCCACTGTAAAGCTGGGGTTAGAGGCTTCGCCCGTTTCAATGACAAAATGGCCGTTTTGCAGCACAAAAGATATTGCAGACTGACTATCCCCCACTTCATCTGTGGTATTAACCGAGGGTGATGCTATTTGACCTTCTGTTTCGTCAGCTACTGCCTTTTCGTCAGCTACTACATTATAGGAGATTGAGGCTGCCAAACGCTCACGGCCTAAAACAGCAGTCAAGGTTGCTGTTTTACCAAGAGATGGTAAGTCCATAGTGTCTTCTGCCGTAATATAAACGGTGGTTTCGCCCTTCTCATCGGTTAAACCCCGGCTTGTTCCAGTAGAGCTATCAATTTTCAAACCGGCAATGGGGGAACCGTCAGCAAATACAGCTTTTACCTGAAAAGCTAAAGTTTCCCCTGGTGATACCTGGGTAGTGGTGGCATTTACCAAAAGCCGCCCGCTGCCGTTTACTTCCTGGCCGGCAACGCTAAAGCCGGTGTAGGCAACCTCTTGGCCGCCTACGGAGACGCTGAGCCGGTAATTGCCCACCGGCAGCATAAGCTCGCGCAACGTGCCAGTGAAGGCGCCATTGGCCTCTATATCCACTCTGTTACGCATTATTTTACCACTATCGCCGCTGAGGGTAACTATAGCGGTATCATATTCCTGGGATAAGTTGTAGGGCTTACGCAAGACGCCGCTAAAGGACAGTTCTTCACCTTTGGTTACTGTAGTTTTATCAACTGCAATTTCACCTGAGTAACTAGGGGGAGTAAGGGAGGCCTGATCCAAAAAGACCACATGATTGATATTAGCATCTACAATCTGTAAGGCCCAAACCGAGGGGTCGGTTAACTGGGAGGCCGGACTATAGTTGTAGGCTATTTTAGCGCAACCGTTTTTATCAAAAGCCGTAACGTCATCCCCCACCCTAAGCTTAGCGCCGGACAAGGGTTCGTCACCATTGTGAGCCCACAAATAGATATCCTCACCATCAAACACCTGGTAAACTGATATATCATCAATGGTAACCGCCACATCGCAGGCAGCGCCACCCACAACTAAACGGAAGAGATACTGGCCTGGCGCTAAAGCGCCGTATTGGATTTTACCGTCTACCAAAGGCATATCCTTCTTACCCAAATATTCCAGGCCCGAAGTATCGGCGGTAAACTTAGAGCGGCTGATATGGGCCCAGTCAGGCAGGGAAAATAAGGGGGTAAAGGCGTCCACAAACCTATCGTTAGAGGGGAACTGCCAAACCTTAACGCCCACAGCGGCATTGACGTTACCGCCTGAATCAGTATAACCTGCCTGTAAAACTACTTCTTGATTATTGGCAAAAAAGTATTGCCGTTTATCAACCTCAAAGGTGGCCTTTGCCGGTATGCGCAGGGCTGAATCTTGAGTTTCAAAGCTAAAGGCAGCGGGCTTTTCCAAGGTCTTGTCCATATCACGAATGGGCGAATTATTGCCAATATATACGGTGTAATAGGTTCCCGCTTCCCAGCGGCCGGCTGGGGTGAAAATCAGGCGGTCGTCCACAGCCTGCCAATCCCCTTTAATAGCGGGGGAAATCTTTATATCCCCGGCGGCATTTAAAGAAACTATCTGATTATAGCGAATTTCCAAGGCTTCGCCCTGGGATACTCCAGCTAGGCCGTCTAAAGAACAGGAAACTACCCGCAAGCTTTTTTCCGACAGGGCAAAAGCTTCCTCATTGCCGCTATAGGTAACTTCGCTGCGTACTATAGAAAAAATTATCACGCCAACAAACAGCCCCAGTAAAATACTGAGAAAAGCTAACGTCCTTTTATGTTGTCCCAGAAAGCCTTTACCCATAAAGTGAAATCCCACCTATTAAACATAATTATAGTTATTATACCACGATTACATGATATTTCCAAGTTAATTATATCTCCCGGTCATAATCCCGCATGATCAGGCTTTGACAGCGGGTATGACTGAACCGCTCGTGGAGCATAACCCTGTCTTTTTTAAAAAACGTGCTAAGGGCTTGAAAAAAGAAAATAAAGAATACCAAGGCAAATACCCCCACCAGAATGGTAACTGCCCAAGAATAGTGTACAGTATAGGATAACTCATTCAACTTTATGGCCACATAAAGGGAAGGCAAACAAAGGTAATAGAGTAAGCCGTAACGTATGGCGTATTGGCCAAGTCCGGCCCTTCCCCCCTTTTCATCGGTTATTTGTAGCTTGACAATTTTTTTACCCACCGTGGCGCCGCCCAGCACATAGGTGCCGCCGATAAAATAGAGGGCCACCAACAGGACATAGAGAATTATATTACCGGGGGTAAAACCGGCGGCTTCCGGGCTTTTAATTATATTGCCCAGCAGCCAAAGTAAAGCAAAGATAATAAGCCAGTCCACAGCAGCGGCAATGAGCCGCCGCAAGGGTGAAATAGATTCCCCTCTGGTATAGGAAATTTCATCCAATTTTTCCCGTTTCGGAAATACCCAGGTAAATAAGGGGGCAATAATAAAGCCGCAAAGGGCGCCGAAGGTATTGCACAGCAGGTCATCCACATCAAAAACACGGTAAGGACGGGGATATATGCCGTACAAGGCTGAAAGCTGAGTAAACTCAAAGAAAAGACTAAGGGCAAAACCAATGAGCACAGTGGTAAACCAGCCCCTTTTAAAATAGTAGCGCAGGTATACGCCTAAAGGCACCAGTATGACCATATTTAAGATGGTATGCCAAAAATCCACGTTATGCAGCAATATACCGTAAGTGCCCAGATCCCGGGGTGAAAAGCCGTCTATGGCCAGGATATCACGGCAGAATTGCAGGGGGTGAAGCTGCCAAATTGGTCCGGTTCCCGCCGCGGCCTCCTCCAGGGAGGGCAAAGGCAAAATCACCAGAAAATAGGTACAAAGCAAATAAAGGATAAAGGAATATACTACCGCGGCCCTAAAGATTACCACAGAGCCGTATTTCCGGTATTGATAGAGAAGATACGGTAAAGTAAAAACCAGGGCTAAAATGGGAAACAGCAGAAATGCCGAATATATAGAATGAATATATTG
>DXZC01000086.1 GCA_019415505.1 Peptococcaceae bacterium
TCGTGAAGGCGGCAGAACCGTTGGTTCCGGCGTTGTTTCCGGTATTGTGGAATAAGGTATTGTTAAAGTCCCGGAGAGGGCGCTGGCTCTCTCCGGCGTTTCCCTGCTTATAGGGACTAGAGCTAACCGCCTGATAAGCTATGACGCGAGAGGTTGCGTTTTGGGACGGTAATTCTTGCCGAGCGAGTCTGATAATCGGGCGAAATAGGAGGTTAATACAGTAAATGGCACAACAGAAAATCAGGATTAAATTAAGAGCTTTTGATCATAAGCTTTTGGACCAGTCCGCGGAAAGAATTGTGGACACTGCTAAGAAAACCGGGGCCAGCATTTCCGGTCCCATTCCCTTACCAACTGAAAAAAGTATCTACACAATTTTGCGTTCACCCCATGTTAATAAGGACTCCCGTGAGCAATTTGAAATGAGAACTCACAAGAGATTGATTGACATTTTGAACGCTTCTCCCAAGACTGTTGATTCCCTTATGCGTTTGGATTTACCGACTGGGGTAGATATTGAAATTAAACTGTAAAAATTACGATGTTTGTCTAAGGGTATGCTTAATACCCTAAAAATACAGGCGAGCAATGTCGGGCAACCGGCACCTACGAATGGAAAGAGAGGTGTAAACATGACACATAAGGTCATTATGGGGAAAAAAGTTGGAATGACGCAGATCTTTGATGAAGACGGCAAAATCATTCCCGTAACCGTTGTTGAAGCGGCCCCCAGTGTCATCGTACAAATTAAGAGTGAAGCCACCGACGGCTACCAAGCCATTCAATTAGGCTTCGACACATTGAGAGCAAAATTGGTGAATAAGCCGCAAAAAGGACATTTTGCCAAATCTGAAACCGAGCCTACCCGCTATTTACGTGAATTTCGGGTGGAGGACGCTTCCCAGTACAACTTGGGCCAGGAATTTAACCTGGAACAATTTGCCGCTGGTGAAAAGGTAGACGTTACCGGCACTTCTAAGGGTAAAGGCTTCAGCAGCACTATTAAAGCTTGGGGTTTCGCCAGAGGTCCTATGGGTCATGGTTCTAAGAATCACCGTCGTCCCGCTTCCGCCGGGGCTAAGGGTCCTGCCCGGATATTCAAGGGCAAGAAGAGCCCCAAACGCCACGGCAATTACCGGGTAACAATCCAGAATTTGGAAGTGGTTAAGGTGGTTCCGGAAAACAACCTGTTGCTCATTAAAGGCTCTATTCCTGGAGCGAAAAAATCCTTAGTCATCGTGAAAGATGCAGTTAAAGCATAAGTAATCAAGAGGGAAAGGAGGAAAAAAAATGCCTAATATCAAGGTTTACAACATGGAAGGCAACGAAGTGGGCGAGTTGGAATTAAACGCCACAGTATTCGAGGCCAAAGTGAATGTTCCCTTAATGCACCAGGCTGTGGTTAACGCCTTAGCTTCGGAAAGAAGGGGAACCCATCAAACAAAGACCAGAAGCAATGTTTCCGGTTCGACTAAAAAACCCTGGAGACAAAAGGGTACCGGTCGGGCTCGTGTGGGCACAAGAACCAACCCTGTATGGACAGGCGGCGGTATTGCCTTTGGTCCCCATCCTAGAGAATATGGTTTCAGAATGCCGAAAAAAATGCGGCAAGCCGCATTGCGTTCTGCTTTGACCGATAAATTTAACAATAACGAGATTATCGTTTTTGAGGATCTCGCTATGGACGCCCCTAAAACTAAAGTAATGGCTGAACTTTTTGGCAAGTTTGACGCTGCCAACGCCCTGGTTGTGCTGGGCGAGTTCAATGAAAACGTCATGAAAAGCGTGAGAAACCTGGACGGGGCTTATCCCGTGGAAGCCAGCGGCATCAACGTCTATAACGTTTTAGGCTCCAATAAACTCATTATGACCAAGGCAGCCATTGCTAAGGTTGAGGAGGTGCTTGGCTCATGAGAGAACATGATATTTTAGTAAGACCCCTGGTTTCCGAAAAATCCATGCTGCTCATGGCGGAAAATAAATACGCCTTTGAAGTAGCGAAAGACGCTAATAAAATTGACATTAAAAATGCCGTGGAAAAATTGTTTGACGTTAAGGTTGTTAAGGTAACGACCAGAAACATCCGGGGCAAAATTAAAAAACAAGGCCGTTACGAGGGTAAGAGACCTGATAAGAAAAAGGCCATTGTTACTTTGCAGGACGGCGATAAAATTCAGGTTTTTGAAGGCCTGTAATTAAGGAGGAGGAAAAAAATGGGAATTAAAAAATATAATCCGACTTCTCCGGGGCGCCGGGGAATGACGGTTTCCACCTTCGAGGAAATCACCAAGACAGAGCCGGAAAAAAGTCTGACTGTTCCCTTGAAACGCAACGGTGGTAGAAATAACAAGGGCCGTATAACCACTCGTCACCAGGGTGGCGGCCATAAGAGAGCTTATCGTATTATTGACTTTAAGAGAAATAAAGACGATGTGCCGGCTAAGGTAGCCGCGATTGAATACGATCCTAACCGTACCGCCAATATAGCCTTGCTGCACTATGCTGATGGCGAGAAAAGGTATATCCTGGCTCCCCAGGGCTTGAAGGTTGGCGATACAGTAGTATCCGGCGCCGCGTCCGATATTAAAGTGGGCAACGCCTTGCCCCTGACTAATATTCCGGTTGGTACTTATATTCACAATATTGAGCTTTACCCTAAAGGCGGCGCCAAAATGGTGCGTTCCGCTGGGGCGGGAGCTCAGTTAATGGCCAAGGAAGGCAATTACGCCACCCTCCGTTTACCCTCAGGCGAAATGCGGATGGTACGCATTGAATGTCGGGCCACCATTGGCCAGGTTGGTAATGAGGATCAGGAAAACATTACTTTGGGTAAAGCCGGGCGCAGCCGCTGGAAAGGCGTTCGTCCCGCTAACCGTGGTGTTGTTATGAATCCTTGCGACCATCCCCATGGCGGTGGTGAAGGTCGTTCGCCGGTGGGCCGCGCTCCTGTTACACCTTGGGGCAAGCCTGCTTTGGGCGCTAAGACCAGAAACAAGAAAAAGGGTTCCAGCAAATTAATTGTTAAAGCCAGAGGATAATTAGGAGGAAGGAGGCAATTTAATGGCCAGATCATTGAAAAAAGGCCCTTATTGCGAAGCCAAGCTGTTGGCTAAAGTGGAGAAGATGAATGAAGACAATGACAAACAAGTTATAAAAACTTGGTCTCGTCGTTCCACTATCTTCCCCCAGATGATAGGGCATACCATTGCTGTCCATGACGGGCGTAAACACGTTCCCGTTTATGTTACAGAGGATATGGTAGGACATAAGTTAGGTGAATTTGTAGCCACCCGTATGTTCAGAGGACACGGTAATCATACTGAAAGATCCACCGCTTTGAAATAAGCCGAGCGAAGGAGGTAAATATTCGTGGAAGTTAAAGCAGTTGCTAAACATATTCGGATTTCCCCCCGCAAGGTTAGATACGTTGCCGATATGGTACGTGGTAAAGGCGTGGGAGAAGCCCGTGGCATCTTAAAATTAATCCCCAATCGTGGGGGTGTTCCCGTATTGAAGGTTTTGAACTCCGCAGTAGCCAATGCGGAACATAATAACGATATGAACGAGGATGAGCTTTTTGTGAAGAAAATCTTCGTGGACGAAGGCGTGACCTGGAAACGGATTAAACCCCGTGCCATGGGCCGGGCCGACCGTATTTTTAAAAGAACTTGCCACATCACTGTGGTTGTCAGCGAGAAGGAGGACTGAGCGTGGGTCAGAAAGTAAATCCTAAAGGGTTTAGAGTTGGCGTTATCCGTGATTGGGATAGCCGCTGGTATGCCCGGAAAGAATATTCTGATTATCTCCTAGAAGATTATAAAATCAGAAAATATTTGAAAAACAGGCTCTATACTTCCGGTATTTCCCGCATTGAGATCGAACGTGCTGCGGCAGGTCGTGTCAAGGTAAATATCTTTACAGCCAAACCCGGTATTGTTATCGGTCGCGGTGGCGCCGAAGTTGAGGCTTTGAAAGTTCAATTAGAAAAAATGACCGGCAGAAAGGTCAATATCTATATTAATGAAGTAAAGAAACCGGAATTAGACGCGCAATTGGTAGCCGAAAGCGTAGCTGCTGCTCTGGAAAAGAGAATTGGTTACAGAAGGGCTATGAAGCAGGCTGTGGGCCGCACTATGCGGTTGGGCGCCGGTGGTATTAAATTAATGTGCGCCGGTCGTTTAGGCGGCGCGGAAATAGCTCGCACCGAATGGGTTAGCGAGGGCAAGGTTCCCCTCCATACTCTCAGAGCGGACATTGATTACGCTACAGCGGAAGCTAATACCACCTATGGTAAAATCGGCGTTAAATGCTGGATCTACAAGGGTGAAGTGCTGCCTGAAAAGGCTGCTCCCAAAAAAGCGGAAGGGAGAGAAGCTTAATGTTATTGCCAAAAAGAGTTAAATACCGCCGGCCGCACCGGGGTACGATGAAAGGCAAAGCTACTAAGGGCAATTTTGTGGCTTACGGCGATTACGGCATGCAGGCTACGGAATGTGGTTGGGTTACTAGCCGTCAAATAGAAGCTGCCCGTATTGCCATGACCCGTTATATGAAAAGGGGCGGTAAGGTTTGGATTAAAATATTCCCCCATAAGCCCATTACCGAAAAACCCGCTGAAACCCGTATGGGTAGTGGTAAAGGTTCGCCGGAATATTGGGTAGCTGTGGTTAAGCCCGGCCGTGTAATGTTTGAAGTTAACGGCGTTTCCGAGGAAGTGGCCAGAGAAGCTATCCGTTTGGCGCAGCACAAATTGCCTGTCAAGAGTAAATTTATCAGACGTGAAGAGATAGGCGGTGACGCAGAATGAAAATGAAGGAAATAAATGAAATGACCCGTGAAGAACTCACCAAAAAGGTTGAGGACTTAAAAGGCGAGCTGTTTAACTTGCGTTTTCGTTTAGCAACCGGTCAGTTGGATAACCCTATGGTCATCAAAGAGGTCAAGCGAAACATTGCCAGAGTAAAAACTGTAATTAGAGAACGCGAACTCTCAGGTAAAGAGTTTTAACGGAAGGAGGATAACACCGCATGGACAGAAATGGAAGAAAGGTGCGAATCGGCCAGGTAGTGAGTGACAAAATGGATAAAACCATTGTGGTCAAAGTAGAAACCAGGATCCGGCATCCTCTTTATGGCAAAATTGTCAAAACCAGTAAAAAATATAAAGCCCATGATGAAAATAACGAAGCCAGAATGGGCGATATTATTAAAATGATGGAAACCCGCCCCTTATCTAAGGATAAGAGATGGCGCTTAGTGGAAATAGTAGAAAAGGCCCCGATAGTCTAAGGGCACTGAAGAAAGGGGGCAACCAATATGATTCAGCAAGAAACAAGACTCAAAGTCGGGGACAATACCGGCGCAAAAGAGCTTCTTTGTATTAAAGTATTAGGTGGCGCCGGCCGTCGCTATGCCACGGTTGGGGACGTTATTGTGTGTTCCGTTAAACACGCAACACCCGGCGGCGTTGTTAAAAAAGGCGAGGTTGTGAAGGCGGTAGTCGTCAGAACCAAAAAGGAGATCCGCCGTCCCGACGGTTCTTATATCCGTTTTGACCAAAACGCAGCCGTTATTATTAAAGATGACGGTCAGCCCAAGGGTACCCGTATTTTCGGGCCTGTTGCCAGAGAACTCCGGGATAAGAACTATATGAAAATAGTTTCCCTGGCGCCGGAAGTACTGTAATTTAGGAGGTGGACGCTTTGGCTCTCGCCAAAATGCATATTCATAAAGATGATACGGTAATGGTTATTACCGGTAAAGACGCCGGCAAAACCGGCAAGGTCATCCAAGTGCTTCCCGCTAAGGGCAAGGTAATTGTTGATGGTGTTAACGTTGTAAAACGCCACACCAAGCCTACCCAGAAGAACCCTCAGGGCGGCATAATGGAAAAACCCGCCGCGATAGACGCCTCTAATGTGATGCTCTACTGCGGCAAATGTAAAAAAGTAACGAGAATCCAGATGCAACCGCAAAGCGATGGTAAAAATGCCAGAGCTTGTAAGCATTGCGGTGTAGTTTTTGATAAGTAACTAAGGGAAAGGAGGCATTTTCAGTGGCAAGACTTAAAGACAAATATGCCAGCGATATTATTCCCGCGCTCAAAGAGAAGTTCCAATACGGCAATATTATGGAAGTTCCCAAACTTGCTAAAGTTGTAATTAACATGGGAATGGGCGAAGCCATCTCCAATCCCAAGGCAATGGACGCAGCGGTGAAGGACTTGGCAACTATTACTGGCCAGAAACCCATTATTACAAAGGCCAAAAAATCCGTTGCCGCGTTTAAAGTTAGAGCCGGTATGCCCATTGGCATTAAGGTTACTCTGAGAGGCGACAGAATGTATGAATTTACCGACCGTCTCGTATCTGTGGCACTTCCTCGTGTCCGTGACTTTAAGGGCATTTCCCCTAAAGCCTTTGATGGTCGTGGCAACTATACACTTGGTTTAAAGGAACAGTTAATTTTCCCGGAAATTGAATACGACAAGGTGGACCGTCTCCGGGGCATGGAAATTTGTTTTGTAACATCGGCCAAAACCGATGAAGAAGCCAAGGAGTTATTGACATTGATGGGCATGCCCTTTGCGGCTAACTAAGCCCAAATTATGAGGAGGAACCAACGTGGCGAAAAAATCAATGATCGCAAAACAAGGGCGTAAGCCCAAGTATGCTGTGCGTGGTTATAACCGTTGCAAGATTTGCGGACGCCCCCACGCCTATATGCGTAAATTCGGTATTTGCCGGGTTTGCTTCAGAGAATTGGCTTACAAGGGAGAAATTCCCGGTGTAACCAAGTCGAGCTGGTAAAAGCCGGAAGGAGGTAAATTTAATGGTCATGACAGATCCCATTGCCGATTTCCTTACCAGGATTCGCAATGCTAACACTGTTTATATGGAAAAGGTGGAAATTCCCGCCTCGAAAACAAAGCTAAATTTGGCCAACATCCTCAAGGAGGAGGGCTATATTAGCGGCGTTGAATATATTGAAGATGGTAAACAAGGTATTATACGCCTCTATTTGAAATATGGCAGCAACCGGGAAAAGGTTATTACCGGGCTGAAGAGAATCAGCCGCCCCGGATTGAGAGTTTACGCTCAGAAGGACGATGTTCCGAGAGTACTGGGCGGTCTTGGCATAGCTGTAATTTCCACTTCCCAAGGTTTAATGACTGACCGGGAAGCGAGAAAAGCCGGTATTGGCGGCGAAGTTATGTGCTATATTTGGTAGAAATCAGTGATTAAACTCAATTTTGGAGGTGCAATATGTCTCGAATAGGCAAAATGCCGGTGGCTATTCCCAGCGGGGTAAAAGTCACTTTGGCTGGCCACCACATTGTAGTGGAAGGCCCCAAAGGCAAACTCGAAAGGGATTTTCACCCCAATATGGCCGTCAAAGTAGAGGACAATGTTCTGACTGTGGAACGTCCTACAGATAATAAGGAGGACCGTGCCTTACACGGTTTAACCCGTGCTTTGATTAACAATATGGTCGTGGGAGTGAGTACCGGATTTAAAAAAGATATGGAATTGGTTGGCGTAGGTTATCGTGCCGCGAAACAAGGCAAGAACCTGGTTTTAACCGTAGGTTATTCCCATCCCGTGGAAATGGAACCTTTGGAAGGTGTGGAAGTTGATGTTCCCGCCCCGACAAAAATAACTATTTCCGGTGCGGATAAAGAGAAGGTTGGCGCTTTTGCCGCCAACGTGAGAAGCGTAAGACCCCCGGAACCCTATAAAGGCAAAGGGATTAAATACGTGGATGAAGTTATTAAACGCAAAGCCGGTAAGGCTGGCGTTAAAGGCGATTAAGGAAAGGAGTGCCAGTTTTGTATAAAGCATATAATCGTAATGCTGTACGGATTAAGAAACACAATAGCATTAGATTGAAATTATCCGGAACAGCGGAATGTCCCCGCCTGGCGGTATACCGCAGCGCGAAACATATCTATGCTCAGATTATTGACGATGTAGCCGGCAAAACTTTAGTGGCAGCCTCCACCTTGGACGCCGCGCTAAAAGAAAATTACGGCGGCAATGTCGCCGCTGCTACCGCTGTCGGTAAGCTCATTGCTGAGAAGGCTCAGGAACAAGGTATCAAGGAAGTGGTTTTCGACCGTGGCGGACATATCTACCATGGCCGCATCAAAGCCCTTGCTGACGGTGCTCGTGCAGCCGGACTCGAATTCTAAGAGTATAGGAGGGAAATAGATGTCCAGAATTGACGCCAATAATCTCGAATTAACGGAACAAATCGTCAATATCAACCGCGTAGCCAAGGTTGTAAAGGGTGGCCGTCGTTTCAGCTTCAGCGCACTTGTTGTAGTTGGAGATGGCAACGGTCATGTGGGCTTCGGCTTGGGTAAAGCCGGTGAAGTCCCGGAAGCCATTCGCAAAGCCGTGGAAGACGCGAAAAAGAATTTGATATATGTACCTATTGTGAACTATACACTGCCCCATGAAACCATTGGCCGTTTTGGCGCCAGCCGCGTAATGCTGAAACCAGCAGCACCTGGTACTGGTGTTATTGCTGGCGGTCCGGTGCGTGCTGTTTTGGAAGCAGTTGGCGTTCGTGATATTTTGACTAAATCCTTAGGCTCCAATAATGCCATTAACATGGTATCCGCAACTTTTGCCGGTCTTTCTGAAATGAGAACCGCTGAAGATGTGGCTAAATTGAGAGGCAAATCCGTCAAGGAAATTTTGGGTCAGGAGGAGTAATATCATGGCAAAAATTAAAATTACTCTGGTAAAAAGTGTGATTGGCTATAGCGAAAAGCAGAGAAGAACTGTAAAATCCTTGGGACTTACCAAGACCAACAGTTCGGTCATTCATGAAGATACCCCTGATATAGTGGGAAAATGTAACAAGATTAGCCATCTTTTGAAGGTGGAAAAAGTAGAGGCCTAAGCAGCCAGGAGGTAAGTATTATGAAATTAAATGACTTAAAACCGGCTGCCGGATCCAGGCAGGAGGCAACACGCAAAGGCCGTGGTATTGGCTCCGGCTTGGGCAAAACCTCCGGTAGAGGTCATAAGGGTCAGAAAGCCCGTTCCGGCGGCGGCGTACGTCCCGGTTTTGAAGGCGGTCAGATGCCTCTTCAGAGAAGAATACCTAAAAGAGGCTTCACTAATATATTTAAAAAAGAAATTGCCGAGGTATCCTTGGCAGACCTTAATAT
>DXZC01000087.1 GCA_019415505.1 Peptococcaceae bacterium
ACAGTTCTCAACCCCCGGCCTAAGACTTTCACGCTCTGGTGGTGAAAACTATTTACTGGCAGTATTTCCCTTTTTAGACTTTTATATAAGCAACTATTATAGTCTATTTTAATATCATGAGTTGGGGTAAGAGGGTTTGCCGCCTGAGCATGACTTGTACCTATATCCTGGTTCACACTGCCCCCCAGGGCAATATTAATTACCTGCATACCACGGCAAATTCCCAGTAAAGGTATGCCTTGAGCCACAGCTAGACGTACCAAGGCCAGTTCAAACTCATCTCTGGCAACATCGGGAACGCCGGACCCCTCGGTAATAACCTCTTGAAAAAAATCCGGCAGAACATCGCCCCCGCCGCTAAATATAAGGCCCTGGACTAGACCTAAAACATCCTGGGGTTCAGCGACCGGCCCCAAATATAAAGGTATGCCGCCACAGCTTGCCACAGCGGCGCCATAGTTATCTTTAACTTTACGATGAAAAGTTATGCCAATTACCGGCTTGACCATGATCCTCACCTCTCACCATTATATGCTGAGAGTCTAAGGACTGCCAATTCCGTAAAAGATAAGGTCTTTAGGACTTAAAATGCTATAAAGACAATATACTGTACTAGACAAGCTGTTGAAGAACACTAAAACTTAATCATCATCCTCAAAATAATAATATTTTGGTATACGTTTCATAGACGTCAATAGCTCGTAGGTGATAGTTCCCGCTTTCTCGGCCACTTCCGCCAGAGAAATAAACTCATCACCCTGTTTACCCCACAATACCACCTCGTCACCGATTTTAACCTGGGGTATACCGGTGACATCAAACATCATTTGGTCCATACAGATATTACCCACTTGTTTGGCCCGCATACCGCCGATTAAAGCCTCGGCCTTATTGGCTAGGCTGCGAAAGTAACCGTCAGCATAGCCTACCGGTACCGTGGCTATGAGCCGGGGCTCCTTAGCCACAAAGCTGCCGGTATAACTCACCGCCGCGCCAGCCTCGGCGGTATGTAAGCGCACTATGGCGCTTTTGAGGGTTAACACCTCTTGTAAACGCTGGGAATTTTTTGAGCCAGTACCAAAGCCGTGCAGTAATATACCTGGGCGCACCATATCCCAATAAGCTGCCGGATAATCGAGAATAGCGGCGGAATTAGCCAGGTGCTTTAATGGGATAAACACCCCGGCCGCCTCCAGCTTGTCAACTGTAGCTTTAAAAAGCGCGATTTGTTTTTCCGTAAAATCCTGGCCATAATCACAATCAGCCTGGGCTAAATGGGAAAACAGGCCCTCCACCTCCAAATTAGGCATTTCGCAGATGACCTTAATCATACCTAAGCTTTCCTCTGTAGGCTCAAAGCCCAGGCGGTGCATACCCGTATCAATTTTTATATGGATTTTAGCCTTTTTGCCCAACTGTCCCGCCACAAAATCAACCATCATGGCGCAATCAAAGCTAAAGACAGTTATGGCGATGTCGTTATATACCGCCTTTGCTAAATCTTGGGGCGGTATGGCCCCTAAAACTAAAATAGGGGCCTTAATATCCTTAGCGCGCAGGGCCAGGGCTTCCTCTACCAGGGCTACAGCCAGGTATTCCACCCCCTCCTCCAATAGGGTATTGACCAAGGGCATAACTCCCATGCCATAACCATTGGCTTTAACAGCCGCCATAATTTTACGGTGGCCTACCAACTCACGAACTAAACGGACATTGCCGCGCAAGGCCTCCGTATCGTATTCAGCGCGGTTATAAGACATGGCCCGCCTCCTTTAATTCCCTTTCATATTGCCAGAGAACACAGGGCAAGTATTCAATAATATCACCGGCGGTAAGGCCCATTTCACCTTTAACCTCCCTGGCTTTATCACCGGCCAAGCCGTGAATGTAAACTCCTAAAGCCGCGGCGTTTAAGGGCTCTAAGCCCTGGCCCAGGAAAGAACCGATAATACCGGCCAGAACATCGCCCATGCCGCCAGTGGCCATACCGGGATTGCCGGTAGTGTTCACCAACAGCTTGCCCTGGGGCGAAGCAATCAAGGTTTTACTGCCCTTAAGCACAGTAACGGCCTTGTATTTTTGAGCGGCAGCTAAAACGGCGTCTACCCTTCTATCCTGCACATCTTTTATATTACAATTTAATAACCTGGCCATTTCCCCAGGATGAGGCGTAAGCACCAGAGGATGCTTATTATCCTTGCGTTCCCCTAATTCACCTAAGGCAATGAGAGCGTCGGCGTCCATAACGAGGGGACATATATAACCATCTAATATTCTTTGCACAAAGGTGGTTATTTCCGGGCTGCGGGTCATACCCATGCCCATAACCAAAACTTTTTTACCGGACTGCTTGATTACTGCGGCAGCGCCCTCTGGAGCTAAATAGCCCCCATCCTTTTCCGGCAAGGGATAGGTCATAGCTTCCATATTATAAGCCGCCACGCTGTCTTGAATACCCTGGGGCACCATATAAGTAACTAGGCCGGAGCCGGCTTTTAAAGCTCCCTTACCGGCCAAAGCCACGGAGCCGGCCATACCCCTAGAACCGCCTAGCGCCAGCACGTGACCGTATAAGCCCTTGTGTCCCTGGGCAATCCTAGGCTCCATTTGCCCTAAAGCCCAGTCCCGGTCCAGCAGCACCATATCCTCGTCCCGCGCCTCTGTGAGAGCGGGGGGAAAGGAGATATCCACAGCCTTTACCTCACCGCAATAGCTGCCGCCAGGATCTAATATATTGCCAATTTTCGGTAAAGCAAAGGTTAAAGTCCATTTAGCCTTAACAGCCGGCTGGCTTACATTGCCGCTGTCCGCATCTACGCCGGAGGGAATATCCAACGCTAAAATGGGCCGCCCCGAGCCATTCATAGCCTCCACTACCGTGGCGGTAAAGCCTTGCAGCTCGCCTTTAAAACCGGAACCGAAAATAGCGTCAACAATCAAGTTAGAGGAAATTAAGGCCACCTTAAAGAGAATCATATCCCGGTCTTTACTGAGGAGCTTAACTTCTACGCCCATGGCTGTTAAGGGCTTGAGGTTTGCTTTAGCGGCTTCAGAGAACTCGGCGGTTTCGTAAACAGAAAACAACTGCACCTTATAACCATTGTTGATTAAATGACGGGCCATAACCAAGCCGTCGCCGCTGTTGTTACCTTTACCCAATACGATAGTAATTTTAACGCCGCCTTGACTCAGAGGAAATTTTTCTTGTACAAAATCCGCTGACCTAAGGCCAGCGTTCTCCATTAATACCAGGTCAGATAAGCCATATTCCTCCCAAGCCCTTTTATCCATGGCTCTGGAATCAGCTCCATTTATCAAACGCATATAAAGTCCTCCTTTTTTCCTCCGCCCCAAAAACATCGGTTATTCTCGTCTCAATCCTCACAAAGGCGGTGCGGCCGCCAACCCATTGTATATTGGTGGCAGGTATTTTTTAAGGAATCATCCAGTTCTTTTTGCATGGCATGTTCATCATAGCCTAATTCTATGGCCCGCAATGTGAAGTTAGCCTGCACAAGGCTACGGGCCGCGTCCATGACCATCTCACCCAGGTGCATACAACCATGAGGCCCCAAAACCCCCTCTTTCAAGGCTTTACTTATACCGTGGCCTAGTGGCTTACCAACCAGGGTTTGGAGCTTAGCCGCGGTTTGGGGACAGTCCCCACCGGGGCAGCGCAAAAAGTTAGCGGTAATATTTTCAATGACTGTGTCCTCTAAATTTACCTCCATACGCAGATAAATTTCTTGATGGGTATCTATACGCTGTACTCTGATGATAACCCGTTCCTGGGAAATTTGCTCCACAGAAACGCTGCTGCTATAATTAAATACGATCACTTTTTTCCTACTCCTTTGAAGCAACGCCACCCAGGTTAAGTTTTTCCGAACCCCTAAGGTGTCATTTTATTATATTTAAGCACAGGGAGGCCGTATGCTAAAATTCAGTTTAATTATAACTCATATTTCCCCTATTTTCTACCCTGTGAACTATATAATTTTCTGGCGTTTTTATGTATATTATTTAGAGCCAACAATTATTTAACAAACTAAATTAGCCTAAATTGTCAAAAAACCACGATATTTTCCGCAATAAGGGCGTTAAGAACATAAAAAATACTACCATTTGTCAAGTATTAGTGATATAATTAATGCTTAAAGAAAGTTTTACGGAGACTGCCGAAAATGAAAAAGTTACTGACGCTAATATGCTTCAGCCTCCTGTCCCTAACGCTATTGGGGGGCTGCGGTACAGACAGGGAGGATATTTCCAGTAAGGTAAAACTGGAAGTATCCCACAACATTACCACAGAGAATAATAAACTGATTGATATTACCTACCCCGTAGTAGGGGGCTTGGAAAGCAGCAGAGCATTATCCACGATTAATAGCTCTATTACCAATTATGTGCGTATTCAGGAGGATGAATTTAACAGCGCTTTAAGTGGCAATGATGACGCTACACCTATTAACAGCGATTTTGACGCTACTGTGACCAAGCAAATTACTGCCGCGGAAAAGGAAGAGGATGAAAGCAACTTAACTGATTCAGATGATCCCAATAGCGAAAATGCCAATGAAGAAGATAGCTCAAATGGGGAAGATAACCCCACTGGCGAGGAAGGCGATGCTGAAGCTGGGACAGGTGACGAAAATACCGCCAACGGACAGGCTGGCGGCTCCCCCATTACGTTGACTATGCGCTTTAAAATAACCTATCACCATGATAACATTCTCAATATAATTGAAACCTTTGAAAAGGTTTTAGGCGACGATAAAAATTACAAGGGACAGCAGAGCTTTGTCTTTGATTTGGAAAAGGGCACCCCTGTATCCCTGGGGGAAATATATGACTTTGAAAGTGATTTTCCCACTTATGTTGACGAAAAAATTACGGAAAAAATAGAGAATACCAAGGGCTTTGAGACCTTTGATGACAAGGCTGGCTTTTCCGGCGTCAGGCGGGACGCCAATTTTTACCTGGACGAGGAGAACGAAAAGCTTTATATCTTTTACAATGCTTTGGAAATAAGCCCGGAAAAAAACCTCCTGCCCACCTTTGAATTTACCCTCAAGGAACTGAGTCCCTATCTTACGGAAGATTATCAGGGCAGACTAGATTAAAACACAAAAATATTAAAGGCTCCAACCTTTTAAGGTTTGGAGCCTTTTGTCATTTTATTTCTCGCTCGTTAAATTTCCGCAATGAGCTTGGGGGTAAAATTCAGGTAATCGCCGCTGACTAAATAAAACCGCATATGCCAATGCTCGCCCTCAATGGCTATACGGTGGCTTTGGTCATGTAAATGGCCATAAACCACAATGCGGGTATTATAACGCCCTAAAAGCTCTGTAACCTCGTTAGCCTCCCCCTTTTCATTTGTGGGCATATAGTGAAACATATTGATAACCGGCCGACCCTGGGCCGCTTGGAGGGATAGCTCCAAACGTATCAGCTCCCGCTGAAATATTTTCTGGTCAGCAGGGCCGAACTCCGATGTACCAGGCAAAGTCCATAGGCGGGTACCAGTTATAGCCCAATCACCGATAAAAACCGCCTCATTTTGCAGTATTTCCACTGAGGGGGGCAAGACTTGGCGAATTTTACTGGGGCTGTGCCACCAATAGTCATGATTGCCGCGTATTAAAATTTTGCGACCTTTTAAAGAGCTAATAAAGATAAAATCGTGCTGAGCTGCGGCCAAAGTCATAGCCCAGGAGATATCACCAGGCACCAGAACCACATCATTATCTCCCACAGTATCCTGCCAATTTTCGTATATGCGCTTAATATGCTCCGACCAATTAGCGCCAAAAATATCCATGGGCTTGGTACCCCGGAAACTGGCGGCGTCTTGCGGTATTGCGGGAGCGTTTAGAGAGAGATGCAAATCCCCCAAGGCAAAAATTTTCACAGTTGGACTCCTCTGAACAATAAATAACAGATTAATATACCATGTAAAAGGCATAATAATGGTAGGGTTACGGTAAATTTTTTATGCCTGGTCTTGTGGCGGAATACTACCATACCGCCGTAGGCGCCAAATGCTCCGCCTAAAACGGCCAAGCCCAAGAGAGTTGATTCCGGTATACGCCACATATGCCTTTGGGCTTTAAACTTATCCACTCCCATAAGGACAAAATTTAAAATATTTATTGCTAAATAGTATATCCATAAAATAGACATGTATAATATTTTCCTTTTTCTTGCATAATAGACCTAAAAGGAGGCGACAAAATGAACGTATTAAATAAAATTTTTCTCGCAATTTTGATTATCGGCGGTGTGAACTGGGGCTTGATTGGACTTTTCCAATTCGATTTGGTAGCCGCTATCTTTGGCGGCATGGCCTCAATAATCAGCAGAATTGTTTATACTCTGGTAGGGATTGCCGGTCTGTACTGCATTTCCATGCTCTTCTATAATACCAATGAGCACAGAGTAGTTGAGGAAAGCTAAGGCTGTAGCCAACCGTTTAAATTAAGACTAAAGAGGGAGTTACCTTTGGTAACTCCCTCTTTAGTTAGCTTTTAAAGTCTAATTAGCCTAAGATATAGGCTTTAGCGTCTTTACCAACGAGAGCGGCGTTTGCTTCGTCAGTGTCAAGATGGAAGTCCAATTTCATCTTATCGCCTACCCGGGCGATAACATCGCAAAATACTACTGTTTTTGCGCCCTTAACCAAAACGGTGAGCACCTGATGGTCCTTAATACCCATAGCAGCGGCTTCATCAGTGTGGAAGTGAATATGCAGATGCGCTACAATGCAGCCTTTAGCCAATTCCACTTCGCCGGCAGGGCCAACTAATTTACAACCTTCGGAACCATCCAAAACGCCGGATTCACGCAGGGCGGCTTTCACGCCAATTTTTCTAGCGTCGGTCTGGGCCAACTCAACCTGGGTTTCAGGACGTACGGGGCCTAAAACGCGTACCTTATTAATAGTACCTTTGGGACCCACAACATCAAGGACTTCATCGCAGGCGTACTGACCAGGTTGGCTCAAGTCCTTAATGGCGGTGAGCTCATGGCCGGCGCCAAATAAAGTTTCCAAATCAGCCTGACTCAGATGAATGTGGCGGTTGGAAATACCAATGGGCACCTCTTTGTCTTTATAGTTTTCCAGGTTCAGATTTCTCAAATCAGCGTAGTTTCCTTGACACATAAGTTAATGGTCTCCTTTCAAATATATGCTTATTCAGCATTGCTGTACCAGTTTATCTTTATTTTTATTTTAGCAAAAGCCACCGCTAAATACAATATTTTTTTTCATTAAGGAAAAATATTGCAGTTTCGTCACAAAACTTTGTCAAAATAGTTCTTTATAAACCCAAACCATTTGCTTTCTCGATTTACCGCTTATTTAATTCCCTGATTTTCCGCTTCAACCTTAGTCCTGGAATTCTAATATGTAAAAATCCGTATTCTCACTTTCGGACTTTTTATTGGTTTTTACCTTATAGTCAAAAAGAACAGCGGTTTCCCCCTGGGGTTTTACCTCGATTAGGCGCTGACCTTCAGCCCGCAGGGTAACGGGGAAAATCCCCAAACGCAGCCGCTTGTATATTTCCCGGTAAGGCATGGCGGCATAGTGCGGCAGCAACTCCTCTACCCGGCTGTGGTTATTGAGCAAGCGCCGCAATTTTTTTTCTTCCCTCTCCTGGACCTTAATTTTCCGACCAGCCATAAAAGTATCAAAACGGGCTAAGCTTTGCCAGACCGCAGCCGCTTCAGGCATTAGCTCAGTTAAAGTAGCGGCAGGCTCGCCTTGTCCCTGGGCCAAGCCGTGAAATAGTTCAAAAAGGGGTTGAGTCCATTTATCCATCGCAAAGCGCATTAGATTGGGGTAACGCCCTTTATTGTAATAGACATCTAAAAATTGATCAATTTTCTTTAATTCAGCCAGCTCTCGGCAGCCAATATATTTATTACCCACCACTTCATAGGGGGGATATTCCTGAGCAATATAGCCGTGGTTAACCTTTGCCTTCTCTAGGGGGGTGCCGGGGAGCAGCTTTAAAAAACCTAACTGCATATAACTGGGCATAATGGTCATAGCTTCACTGAAGGTATATTGGAAGGATTGGTAGTCCTCATAAGGTAAAGCGGCGATTAAATCAAAATGAGTATGGACATTTTCCAGTTTGCCCAATTCCTGATATAGGGCTTTGGTCTCCGGCCACTTATTAGTGCGCCCGCAAGCCGCCAGGGCCTGCTGGTTTAAGGTTTGTATGCCTATTTCCACCTGAAATAAGCCCGGGGGGGACTTACGGAACAGCTCTAGCATCTCCCCGTCTATAACCTCGCCTTTCAGCTCAAAATGGAACGTTGTGCCTTGATTAGGGCGGGACAGGAGATAGGCCATAATCTCCTTAGCCCGCTCCGGCGGTTGGTTAAAGGTTCGATCCACCAATTTTACCACCGGTATGTGAGCGTTGAGGAAAAAATCCAACTCATCCTTTACCCGCTCCAAGGGTAGATAGGCTACGCCCTTCTCCGCGGCGGAGAGACAAAAACCGCACTTATAAGGGCAGCCCCGAGAAGTCTCATAATAAACCAGCCGGTGCTGCAAGCCTGCTAAATCAGAGGCCCGGTAGGGAAAGGGCCATTCCGGGGCAAACTGTACCGCGCCGTTTAAACCCGGCAGGGACGGCACTTGATTAGCCGCCAAGGACTCCAGCAGTTGAGGCCAGGTGGCCTCCAAGGCCCCATATACTATATAGTGGGCTTGAGAAAAAGCCTCCGGGCTATAGGTAGGTTCCGGGCCCCCGACCACAATGACGGTATTCGGCCGCACTTGGCGCAAAAGGTCGATAAGCCTGCGAGCTGGCTCCCGGTTCCAAATATAGACGGAAAAAGCTAAAACATCCCAGTCTGTAGCAATAAGATCATAAAATATAGTTAAAATCGGGTCATTGACACTGTATTCCTTTATAGTGCATTGGCAAAAATCCGGCGCGCACTCCCGCAGGTAATAGAGGGCTAAAGCGCTGTGGACAAATTGGCTATTTAAGCCAATTAAACCTATTTTCATAACCCACCTCCCAGTGGTTATATTGTAACAGAGCTGAGTAAAAAATACAAACTTGCGTAGCTCCGTAAAATGCTATAGAATAGAC
>DXZC01000088.1 GCA_019415505.1 Peptococcaceae bacterium
TCGGAGATGTGTATAAGAGACAGCTACAGGGTTTTATTTTTAGAATATACTTTGGTATATTAAAGCATCATATAATCAAACGCCAAAGTCTTGGGGCTCTTCACGCACCTGCCGGAATGAGGAAAACTTATTGATAACCTTCACTAAGGCAAAGGTAACCACAAAGCAATAGGTAGTGCCGATGAGCAACCCTAAAACTTCAATACCAAATTGTTGTGGGTTGCCGTAGAATAAACCGGCGGCAGGGGCAAAATCTGGGTTGGCAAAAAGGCCGAGTAGCAACACGCCCACAAAACCGCCAACTCCGTGCAAGGCCCAAACATCTAGGGTATCGTCCCAATTTTTCTTTACTCGTAAAGCAGCGGCATAATAACATGCCACACCGCCGATTAACCCTGCGGGCAACATTACCCAAGGCGACACAAAACCCGCCGTAGGAGTGGAAATTACTAAACCCGCAAAGGCGCCGAATATCACGTCACCCACTGTAACTTTATGGTTATGGAAATAAGCCAGCAAGGACCAGGCAATGCACCCCGTACTGCTGGAAATCAAGGTATTTATAGCAGCTAAGCAAGCTATTTCATTGGCTCCTAAAGCGGCGCTGGCGTTAAATATGAGCCACCCAGCCCAGAGGATACCAACCCCAATAGCAACGTACATCATATTAGATGGGCCATCCTTAGGAGTTTGCCGATTGCCAACGGCCCAAACAGCCGCTAAAGAAGAAAACCCAGCAATCAAATGCACAGGTAAGCCGCCGGCAAAATCAAAGTAACCCAGTTTGGCTAGAATACCACCGCCCCAAACCCAATGAATAAGTGGACTGTAAACTAGAAGAGACCAGGCAATGAAAAAAACTACATAGGGTACAAAGCGGAGCCTACCAATAAGGGCGCCGATGATGAGAACCGGCGTAATAATGGCAAAGCCTAATTGCACCACAAAATAAAGGGTAAAGGGAACAGTGGGAGCCCAAGTGTTGTTCGCATTATCTAAGATGCCGTTGAGAAAAGCAAAATCGAGATTGCCAATAAAGCCGCCTAAAGCATTGGGGGCAAAGGCCAGGGAAAAACCTAATAAGGCCCAAACAATGATAATTAACGGAATTGCAAAAAAAGTTTGCATTAGCATTGTATTGGTAAACTTTTTCTCAACTAATCCCCCATAAAAATAAGATACAGCAGGGGTCATTAAAATAATGATTATTGCGGCAGTAAACAGAAAAGCAATATCTCCGGAATTAGTCATAAAATCTCCTCCTATGTATTTACAAGGTGCGGAGTATCTGAAGGAGTACTGACTTTATTAGTCTATTATAGCGAAACTACTTTGAAAAAATATTGTAAAATTTAAAGAAAATCCACAGATAAAATTGTGATTTTTTTAGATGAATAACATATCTCAAATAAGACAGGGAAGTTCCGCTAAAATAAGCCCCCTGTCTTAAAATTATTTAGCAAATTAAATTTAGCGCCTGAACAAAAATTAATGGCAATAGCCAACCAAAGCCCATAAGAAATCCACATAAGCCAGTCGCTGCCAAATAAAAATTGAGCTCTTTATGATTTTATACCATTAGCATTATTTTACATTGCTCACAGCCAACGCCACCGTGTAAGCTACCATGATACCAAATAAAGCTACTGCGACAAGTGGCGCCACAGTTGGGACAAGTAAAGAAAACTTCACCCTCATCATTACTGATGCCAGCCTTTTCCCGGGCCTCGTTTGCCGCCGCAAAAAAGGCGGCGCTTTGGGCCATTGCCTCAGGATGCTCCTTTATATACTGCTCTATTTCTGCCACGTCAGAGCTATCATTCTCAAAATCAGTTTCTCGCTCAATTTCTTTTTGCCGTCTGCTCTGCCACCCTTGCCACAACTTTTTCAACATTTCCTTATCTCCCCAATATAATAAAATATACCTATTAATAAATATACCATACTTGGTTGGATTTTTAAACCAACTTTTTACTATTATTACAGCGATTTTACAATTAATACAGCTTTATGACGCCATAAAATTATATTCATCTGAACGCCTGCCTCAACGTAATAGTTCCCCAGACAAAATTAGTCTGGGGAACACTGTATTTTAGAGATAAGGGAATATCTGGTTAAGATGTCTAATGTACAAATTATTAATAAGAAATACATTTACTTTGCAATTCTGCCACCTATTAACCCGCAACTTATTCCGGATATCTGACTCGCTGGCAGCAAAATACGCACGTTTCTGCCCTGAGCCCCCTTTATGAGCCCCCTTAAACTGTTACGTAAACTAATTAGCCAAACCATTAGAAATTAATAATGTAATAAAGGAGCGCAGTAATCAGATACCTTGCTGGCATAAGCTGAAAACGGATATTATGTGGCTCATTCATTGGTAGGCTTTTCTCCATCCTTTTTATTATAAATTAACAGAGGAGCAAAGCCAAAATCCTGTTTTAACCATTTTACCACCGACACCATGAAAATTATTTGTAGAGATAATAGCGGAACCGAAGTTAGAACTGACGACAACTTCACCGCTTCCATGCCACCTACCGTAAGTAGGGCGATTGTCGCTAAAAAGATGGCCAAAGCCCAAAAAATCCTGATCCAACGCGGCGGCTCCTGACGGTCTTTTATTTCCAAACAGCTAATATTGGATAAAGTGTAGGCAGCGGAGTCAAGTCCCGTTGCCTGCCCTACCACTAAAACCAAAATAAAACAAGGAATAAACACCTTGGCCCAGGGCAACGTGGTTAACATGGCATAAATCGCCGCAGGACCGCCGCTTGATTCTAAAATACCGATTAAGTCCACCCCTAAATCGTAGTATACATGCTGGGTATAGCCGCCTATTACCGCAAAGATTAAAGCTGTACCACCGCCCGCGGCTATAAGCATATTAGCGATAAACGAGCGTATTGTGCGCCCTTTAGAAATTCGCGCCATAAACAGGCCAATATATATTGCCCAGGATAACCACCAGGCCCAATAAAATACCGTCCAGTTTTGGGGAAAGCCGGAGTTACCTATGGCGTCAGTATAAAAACTCATGCGTAGGAAATTTTGCAGCATTACACCTATGGACTCAAAGAAATATGAAGTAATCCAAAGGGTAGGCCCCACCAGGAAAATAAATAATATCATCAATAAAAACATTACCATGTTGATATTGGATAACTGGGCTATGCCAGAATACAAGCCCCGGTAACAACTATAACCAAAGATAAAGGTAAAAACCACGGCAATGGATAGTTGTAATAAAAGGCTATCATTTATTCCCAGGTAGCTGGATATCAAACCCGATAGCATAGGAAACACAAAACCCAATGAAGTCGTCATACCGCCCAGCATACCAATAATCACAACGATATCTATAACTTTACCTGTCAGACCGTAGGATTGGGCTCCTAAAACGCCGCTACAAGCATAGCTAGCCCGGAGGAATTTTTTGCCATGAATATAGTATACATAAGCAAAAGCTATGGCTGGCACGGCAAAAATTGCCCAAGGAGTAATACTCCAGTGGAAGGTGGTATAGGCTAAATTCCAAGTTCTGGCTTCAGCGGATAGGGCCTCAATGCCGAAGGGCGGCGCCTGCAAAATACTTAGAGGCTCAATACAAGCCCAATAAATAGCGCCGGCGCCAATCCCGGCACAGAAGAACATAGCTACCCATGTAAAGGTAGAGAACTCTGGGTCGTCATCTTTGCCGCCTAGTTTTACTCTACCGTATTTACTGAAAATAAGCCAGGCGCAAAAAACAACGCAAGTAAAACAGATTAACTCAAAGCACCAGTCCATTGCAAAGGTAACGGCATTCATAACCTTGGGAATAAGGGTATTTGCTGCATCATGAAATATTACCATGGGAAGGTAGAATAATGCGCTGAACAACACGGCGATACCAAAAATAGGATAATCAACTTTACCATAAGAGCTGTTCATTTTATCTTTTTTCATGCAAGCCCCTCCTTCTCCCCGGTCCTTATTAAACTTTTGCGCTTTCGGTCTCCTCTGTTAATTCGTCGTCTGGGGCAGGTTGTCCTGTATCTAGCTCCGATTCGTCATTTTTAGACTTATCTTTCTTAATAACCCAACCCTTGCGCGTCTCTTTAAAGAAGGCCCAGATCATCAACGTCATAATTATAACTCCAGGTATAGAGCCAATAATTGTTACCGATTGGGCCGAGGAAATACCGCCAATCAATAAGAGGGAAATGGCAATAGCGCCAACACCCAAGGACCAAAATACCCGATTCCAACGGGGGGGTTCTGCATCATTGCTCAGTTCCTTAGTGGTTACCATAGCCATACTGTAAACATTGCCGTTCAACAATGTTTGCATGGAGAAGAAACCATAAACCATAAGAACAGGATATAAGAATTTAACAAAGGGAATATGATCCCACAGGGAAACAATAGCTTCACCTTGACCGGACGTAGCAATAATTGTGGCCAAGTCCACAGCTTCGTTTTGGAAGGTGTAAATGGAGTAATTCATAAAGATGCCGAAGAAAATCCAGGAGCCAATGGTCTGAGCCATCAGAGCGCCAATAATAAGCTGACGTACTGTGCGGCCCCGGGATATTTTAGCGAAGAAAATACCGGTTTGAATAGCCAAAGCAATATACCAGCACCAGTAAAATACTGTCCAGTTTTGGGGTGTGCCAGAGGCGGCATAGGTGTCGGTATTTAAAGTCAGATGAATGAAGTTTTGCAGGTACATACCGATATTATCTACCATACCGTTTAACAGATATGAGGTGGGACCTACAAACAGCAGATAAATCAAAATGGCAAAACCAGCTATTACCCGGAAATCGCTGAGGAATTTGATACCCTTTTTTAAACCGGTGAAAAGCAGTAGGGCCATTACAACAGACCAGAGAATAATAACGCAAGATTGAGCGAAAAAGCTGGGCTGAGTACCGAATACACGGGAAATAATACCAAATAGGGTGGGTACGTTAACGCCGATGGCCGTAACCAGGCCGGTGAGAATACTAATGGCGAACAGGGCGTCAATAACTTTACCCAAGGCTCCCTTAGCATTCTTTTCCCCAATTACAGAGACGCAAGCGGTACTGGGACGAACGTCAGAAACTTTCTTACAGTGCATTTGGTAGGCCACGACTACAGCCATAAGAGTTGCAGCGGCGAATATCACCGGGCCCCAGTGATGTAAGGGGTAAGCAGTGGAATAATACAGCGCCTCGGTGGAGTAAGGCTCTATGCCCCAGGTGGGCGCTTGGTAGTAATAGAACCATTCAATCGCCGTCCAGGTGAGAACACCAAAACCAGCCACACCTGTAAACATCATGCCTAACCAGGAAAAGGTAGAAAACTCTGGTTTTTCACTACCAAACCGTTTTTTACCAATCGGCAGTACGCACAGTAAAATACAGATAACAACAACTGCCGCTATATACCATTCAAAAAACCAGCCAAAATCAAAGCATATTATACCAAAAGCAATATTGCTCAGGGTTTCACCGGCCCGGGCTGGATTTGAAAGCACATAGGCGACTAGAGCTATGATAAAAATAAACGGTGGAAAAAAGACCCAAGGGTCTATTTTTTGGGTATTCTTCTTTTTCATGTTGATTCCCACAATAAAAAACCTCCTTAATTAATCATTGCTAAAATAGGGTTTAGTAATTTCCGGCCTCCTTTCCTCTCCCCTTATTCTCTTGGTAAAATTTAAATGCAAATAATATGCCGTAGAGACAAAAAAATAAAAATACCAGTATAAAGATAATGTAAAATTTAGTGTTTCCGTAAATCCCCCCACAAATAAGTCAGTTAGACTTAAAAGACTCAACGACTTAAAACAAAAAAACATCATCCCTGGGTTAGGGATGATGTTTCAACTAACACGGCAAAAACTTAAGCCATCACTTTATCCATATATTTTCTTACTTCCTTATCTATTTCCGCATCTAGCATAGTGTCGGGAGCGGCCGCCAAAATCTCTTTATAGCGCTTATTGGCCCGTTCCACAACATCAAAGGCTCCGTCGGCGTGCCAATCATTATAATTTTCACACTCAGATATTGAGTTGCTAAAGGTGTCCTTAAAGTTTTCAAAGGTATTTACGTGAGTTAGATAACTGCCGCCGGGGCCCACCTCCTGAATTACGTCAACAGAGAGGGCTTCGTCGGAGGTATCCACCCCTTCCTTAATATATAAGCAGCGTTCAATAATTTCTTCATCAATTATATGCTTTTCATAGGATGTGGTCATAATCGCGTCGAGCACGCCCAAGCATTCATTGATAATATCAGCGCCGCTGAAAATACCCATCATGACGTTTTGCATAGTTTCCAAGCCCGCCTGGGCATCGGGTATTTTAGCGTCTGTCATGCCGCACATACACCTGGTAGGCATATGGTAATAGTCATGAGCCATCTGCAACAAGGGACCGTTAATCATCATCATTTCCGGAGTACCTGTAATATAGCTGGCTCTCTTCATATAACCCACGCTAGAGGAGGGCGAAGAAACGATGGGGGTGGCTGGATTCAATAAATAGGAGAATACTATGCCCGAAAGTATTTCTGTATTTTGTAAAACCATCATGCCAAAGGGCTTCATAGGACCGGTCAAGCCAGCCATTATACAGGGCAACAAGTATAAGCCCTGGCCTCTGTTGCCATAGGCCATCATAGTTTCACAGGTTTCTTTAGCCCAGCTAAGAGGACTTAAGGGATTAACGCTAACATTGGAATACTGTACGCCCGCGCTTTCCCCAGGGGCAAAGCCCATTGATATTTCCAAAAGATCCAAGTATTCATTAGCGTGTTTTCCCGACATACACCAGCCCAGAACAGGCTTGTCGGAATTTTTAATGATTTCATAACACATATAAAGATGCTTGAATTCATCGGGCACATCTGAAGGATTAAGGGGGTGCGCGCCAACAAGATTTATAACCTTGCTGGCCTGGGCCAAACGCATCAAATTACCGTAATCTTCAATGGTAGCTAAGCGGCGGCCATTATCGAGATCCTGCACATAAACGGCGCCAGCATTGGGCTGTACGGCAAATTCCTTACCAATTTCCACATTGTTCTCGCTATTCCTAGCTTCAATAACATAAGTTCGTTTTAGGTTCGCAATAGCATTGTCAACCAGCTCTTTAGGGATATATACCCGCTGACCGTCAACAGTAGCGCCATGTTTTTTAAACAGTTCAACAGCCTCGTCACATTGAAAGACAATGCCAGTCTCTCTTAAAATTTTTAAAGAAGCTTCATGAATACGTTCATAGTCCTTAAATTCCAACAACGAAACCGTTGCTTGCAAACCGTTTTTTCTACCCATATTAATCTGTCTCCTTTCGGCTTTTGAATAATTGTCCGGTTAGTAACCCTTTTTATTGCAAGAACAATGCCAAATGAAAAATTATTTTTTTACCCCAGTAATACAGGGCTTTTAGGAGAAAATCCCGAATGGAGAAACGAGAATTAAGGCAAAACATGAAAGTCGAAATGACTCTTTCAGACACTACTTTGACTTAATCTGACCCGGCCCTTCCTCCAGGCCAGGCATTGCTTCGGTTTTATTTTTATAATATTTATTGATGATTCTGGTAGCTTTGCTTTGACTAATATGTAACTCCTCCGCAACCTTATAAGAACTCCGTAATTTTACGTAAAGATCCAAGACCCTTTCAATTTCCAGTTCCTTATAGGAAATGGCGGAGTGAGAATTTACCGGTTCAATATAATCTACGGTGGCGCTGCCGGGACAATCGGCAATTTTAGTCGGCAAATCCGCCGGGGTAATTTCCGGTTTATCCGCCAACAAGACTAATTGTTCCAGGGTATGTTGTAACTCTCTTACATTACCGGGCCAATCATAATGTTCCATAATTTTCATCGTTTCAGGCGTTACGTTTATATAAGACTTATACTTTGTGTTTAACTCATTGAGAAAGTAATTAATTAGCAAGGGAATATCCTCCCGGCGTTGGCGCAAAGGCGGAATATTAATTTCCACAACATTGAGGCGGTAAAAAAGATCCTTGCGGAAGTCTCCTTTTTCTACAGCCTGTTCCAAATCCACGTTGGTGGCGGCAATTATGCGGGTATCAACATACACCTTTTCCGTGCCGCCAATGGGAATAAAGCTTCTCTCCTGAACTAGCTGTAGTATTTTAGCCTGTAAACCCAAGGGCAGCTCGCCTATTTCATCTAAAAATAAAGTGCCCTTATGGGCCAGTTCCACTAAACCCTTTTTACCATTGCCTACCGCACCGCTAAAAGCGCCCTTGCAATAGCCGAACAATTCCGATTCCAAAAGATTCTCCGGTATGGAAGCGCAATTTATGTGCATCATCAGACCCTTCCGGCGGGTACTAACCTTATGAATATAATTGGCAATGACATTCTTACCCACTCCGCTCTCACCCAAGATAAGGATATTGGCGTCAACCGACCCCATGCGGCGGGCCAGAGACAGGCAGTTAAGCATATTAGGGCTTTCAGCTATTATGCCGGCAAATTCTAACTCTGTTTTTTTCAGCTCCTTGGTCTCATTGCGGTACTGCTCTACCATTTTTTTGCTTATTTCTAAATCATTGCGTAAGCAATTAATATCGGTAATATCGCGGCTGTTCAAAACTAAAAAACGCAATTCACCGTTTTTCTTAAATACCGGTGTAGAGGTAACAGTAAGGGTCTTGCCAAATACAGTGTACTGTTCTAAGGTTATCCTTTGTTTCTTCTTGAGAAATACCGGAGCCAACACAGGAATACAATAACCTTGCTCCTCGACATATTGCACCGGCTTGCCAATAAGCTCCGCTGGCTCAGCGCCATAATGCCTTTGACAAGCTTCGTTTACATAAATAGTATTACCGTTTGGATCAATTACAAAAATTTCATCAAAGGAATTATCTAAGATTAGTTTTAAATCTTCCCAACTTAAATCCTGGTCTGTAATTTTGCCTGTAGTTATTTTTGCGGACATTACACTCACTTCCTTAATTATAACTAAAAAGTAATAT
>DXZC01000089.1 GCA_019415505.1 Peptococcaceae bacterium
TGTATAGGCCGGTAAGGGACGGTCAAAAGGGACATAAACCTGCATTTGAGCATGGGGGGCCACAGACAAAGGCTTGTGTTCCGCATCATACATTGACGTTAACTCCCCAGGAATAGGCGGCTGTCCCTGGCTAGGAGTTAAAAACTCAACTTCCTCGCCTACTTTAAAGTTATTGCGTTGCTCCAAAATTAGGCAGCCGGCAGTGTGGTCATAACCGCGAACCACAGCAATAAAATCGTAATTACGCACATAGCCGGAAGATTCATAGCGGTGGTCCTCCGCTTGGGGCTTGCCACTTAAAAACCCAGTGGTATACTGGCGGTGGCTTACGGTGCGCAGTTCAGCCTCCCATACTGGCAAACGCTCTTTAAACTTGTGCCGCTCCTTAAAGACCGTATCAATAGCTTCCCGGTACACTTTGGTTACCACAGCTACATAATAGGAGCTTTTTACCCTGCCCTCAACTTTTAAAGACGTAATACCCAAATCCATAAGTTTAGGCAAGTAGCGCAATAAATTCAAGTCCTTAGAGTTCATTATATAGCTACCCCGACTGTCCTCCTCTATAGGCAGGTACTCATTGGGACGGCTGGCCTCCACCAAGGCATATTGCCAGCGACAAGGATGAGTGCAAGCGCCCCGGTTAGAATCACGCCCAGTCAGGTAGTTGCTTAAAAGGCAGCGCCCGGAATAAGACATGCACATGGCGCCATGCACAAACATCTCCAACTCACAGTCAGTTTTTTGCTTAATTTGCTCTATTTCCCCCAGGGCTAATTCCCGGGCTAACACCACCCTGGTTGCCCCCAGCTTCTGCCACTGGTTAATTGCCGCGCTGTTGGTAGAATTAGCCTGAGTGCTAATATGCAGAGGAATACTGGGAGCATACTCCCGAGCCAAGGAGAGCACGCCTAAATCCGAGACGATTAAAGCATGGGGCTTAATGGCTTCTAAGGCTTTAAGATAGCTGGGTAAGGCCTCAATATCGTCCTGATGAGCAAAAACATTAACGGTAACATAAACCTTAACGCCATGATTATTGCCGAGACGAACCGCTTCCTCTATTTCCTCTAAGCTAAAATTTGTACTTTTGCACCTGAGGCCAAAATCTTCGCCCCCTAAGTACACGGCATCAGCGCCATAAGCTAGGGCAAAGAGAAATTTTTCAAAATCTCCCGCTGGGGCCAATAATTCCGGCTTAACTTTTTTATTCGTTGTCATATTCACCATTTTCAATGGCGGCTTTAGCCGCAAGATGTTCTTCATAGGTAGTGGTAAAAATATGGGCCCCATTGGGCTTGGCCACAAAATAGAGATAATCTGTGGCCGCCGGATACATTGCCGCCGCCAATGAGTCATAGCCAGGGCAAGCTATGGGAGTTGGGGGCAAACCTTCATGTATATAGGTGTTGTAAGGAGACTGAATTTGCACATCCTCATTGCTGAGAACCGGCTTAACCTCACCTAAGGCGTACTGTACTGTAGCGCAGCTTTGGAGAAGCATAGCTTGGTTCAAGCGGTTATAGAATACCCCGGCAATCACGGGCCTGTCCTCCTCGACTACAGCCTCTTTCTCCACGATAGAAGCCATTTTTACCCAATCGTAGACGCTGCGGCCGTCGGCTTGGAGCTGCGCCCGCCATTCATCAGAAAATACGGAGTCAAATTGGGCCAGCATAGTACGGATTACCGTTTCCGCGTTGGCGGATTCTTCAAAATAATAGGTTTCCGGATAAAGAAAACCCTCCAATCTACTGGCAGTTCCCTTGGCTGGCAAGTAATCGTAGTCATAATCACCATTCTCCACCGCCTGGTTAAACTCCTCGGCTGTACAAATGCCAGCCTCAGTTAAAACCGCCGCGATTTGGGCCAAGTTATAACCCTCGGGTATGGTAACTTTTAACTCAGCTAATTCACCGCCTTGATTTAATTCCGCCGCCACATCAGCCATGGCGTACTTGCCGTCAAAGGTATAGGTACCGGCTTTAAAGCCCGATCCCTCGCCGGAGGTCTTTAAATACACCTTAAAAGCCAGTTCACTGCGGATTACGCCCTCATCTTTTAAAATAGAGCCGATTTCCGCAGAGGTAGACGATTCGGGAATCTTAACATTAGCTTCGTTTACCGTTACAGGTGACAAATAAAGGTACATAGTTATGGCAACTATAATTGCCATAACTAAAATAATTAGGGGTATTACTATTTTTTTCATAATAATTTCCTTATAATTCCTTTAATTTAAGGCGCCAGCTTGTCCTCGTCTAGTCTATGCTATTAAGCTTTAAAATAATGTCCAAGGCCGAACCGGAAAGGCACGGCCTCAGAACAAGCTGATTCCTCATTATATTTTACAGTCCCCAGGATAAACAATTTTCCCGGCAAGACAAATAATTTCTCAATAAGTAAGCTACATTACCAGTTATCTGATAATCAGACGCTAAATGGTTTTTAACCTCAAGGCCCCACGGCCACAATACGCTTTTGGGCTGAATAAATGTCGTGATTAACAGTCTCCGATGATATTTCCGCGCCATTTGCATCGTACACTTTTTTATAGAGATAACTTTCTAAACCCCGTCCCCCGGAGGATTGTACCCTTGTTTCACCAGAAGCCAAGGAAGAATCGGTGACTGTTTCTGTGGTAAAGGGGATATAGCGCACTACATCGGAAATAAGCTCAACATTTTGCTTATCTTCAGCATTGCCGTACAGCGTCATGGTAATAACGCCGCCGCCGCATGTGGCATGGATGACAACAGCTGAGTCAAAATTATTTTTAAAACAGAGGTCAGAAGAACCCCAGGCTACCATAGCGTCCTGGCTAGGCGGCACATAAGCGCAGGTTAAGGTATGGTTTTTCCGTTCCGTTACCTCCAGTCCAGTGCGGAGCAAAGCGCCATAAAGGGTTGTGCTAACCTGGCACACGCCACCGCCCAAGCCTTCCCGGTATATGCCGCTTTCAATCACCATAGCGCTGGAAAAGCCCCGGGCCGTTGTGCGTTCACCCACGGTACTGTTAAAGGAAAAGGTATCGCCAGGGTAAACTATAGTCATATCCAAATACTCCGAAGCCTTTTTCAGATTATTGGACCGCGAAGCTTGCCCGGCGTTATATTTGGTACTAAAAGAAGCCAAAACGCCATTGACATTCATAGCCTCTAAATCTTCAGTGGTTCGCTCCGGCGTGGCGTTAACATTGACCACTAAATCCACTGTTGCCACACTGTCATCACTCAAAGCTGATAAAACCGCGGTTTTGGTGCTTTCAGCGTCCAGGGCAACCCCTTCTTCCGAAGGTACTATATAAATAGAGCCATTCTCATCCAGAGCAAAGGAGGCGTCCTTAGCGGCAACGCCAATCTCCTCGGCAATAGCCGTTAAAACAGGGTCCATTACCGAGGCGTCAATATCCAGAGCCTCCTCAACATAGACCTTATCACGCCACAATTTTATTCTATCCTCGTAGCGTTCTAAAATATTAGCGCTATGAGTATAGGAGACTGCCTTTTCATAAACAGCATTAGTATTTTGCTTGAGTCCCAGTTGTTCCGCAGTATAGGGCCAGGCGCTATCGCCGTACTGCAAGGTTATAACCCGCTCCAACTGGGTTTGGAACTCGCTGTCAATGGCCTCTTTAGCCTCAGCGGCGGTTAAGCCGCCTAAATCCGCTGTCATAAACCACACGTTGCCGGCTACTGTCTCATCTTTATTATCGTAATAATCATAGCCAAAAAAAGCCCCTACTGCGCTAAGTAACAAGACAAACACCACAAGAAAAGCGATAAGGCCCTTGTGGCTTTTTTTGCCGGAGCGGCCTTCCCGTCTTTCCTGCTTCATAGTGGCTTTATAATTTGCTTTAGCGGCTTTTTCCTCAGCCTTAGCTTGACGCCGCTCAGCCTTGGCAGCGTCCCTTTCCGACTGACTGCCAATTTCTGTATTTTTTTCGTCTTTCATATTTCACACCCTTTCGGGTTTTTTTAGATTACCGTTCATCTCTATCTCGTGCAACGGTCTTAACTGCTGTCCCAACAAAGCCCATGTTATACAGGGAGATTACTCGTCATCTTCAGCCATGTAAGCGGCAGCTACCTTTTCCCATTCATCATCATCTTCAATATCTACAAGTAATTCCTCGTTAGTTTTGGGATCTACTTCTAAACGAAATACCAAGGCTTCGTCCTCGTCCTCTTCACCTTCTGGCGGCGCAATAACCACGTATTCCTGTTCATCCACTTCCATGATTTCCAGAACCTCAAACTCGCGCTCCGTACCGTCCTCGTCTACCAAGGTTACTAAGTTGGTTTCATAGCCTTTTTCTTCTAATATTTCCTTCTCTTTTTCAGACATTTCTTCACCTCATAATATTTTATTCATTATTTTTTATTATTAGCTAAATAATCTAAATAACTTTGGAGTATTAATATAGCCGCTAAAGAATCCACAGCTTGACGCCGTTTTTCCCGACGCACATCACCCATAACCATAGCGCTTTCCGCCATTTTTGAGGTAAGGCGCTCATCCCAAAAAACAATGGGTACAGCTATTTTTTCGGCCAGGGCCGCGGCGTACTCCTTAGCCATATCGCAGGAGGGTCCTTCGGTGCCATTCATGTTTTTAGGGTACCCCACCACAACGGTTTCTACACCTTTATCATCTATTAGAGTGGAAATAACAGCAAGCTCTTGTTCTAACTTACCTTTCCGCCTAATAGTTGGCAAAGCCTGGGCTGTGAACCCCAGAGGATCTGATAGCGCTAAACCCACATTTTTAGTACCCACGTCCAAGCCCAATATCCGCATAAAATTTACGCTCTCCTTAGTTTATGTTCTCAACTTCCCTTTTATCTGTCGAAAAAAATCAAAATATGGCAATAGCCCCCTGCTCGCAGTTATCTCTACAGTAACCGCATAAAACGCATTTCTTGGCCTCTATGTAAGCTTTATTAGTTTGGGGCGATAGTGATATGGCCCGCTGGCCGCATCGCTTTAAACAAGCGCCGCAACCCACACAGGCGTCCCCCACTGCAATATGCCGCTTTTCCACTACATAGGAGTCCAAATATTCAGCAGGCGGTTCCACACCCAAAGCCCAAGCTGTATTGATATATACCTCGGCTATACTTTTCATGCCCACAGCGAAGGAGGTCAATCCCGGCACCGCAAAAGCCCAGCGGAAGCATTGGTACGCTTCATCGCTAAGCTTACCGCCGGCCAAGGCCTTCATGCCGTAAAGACCCTTACCTTGGGCAGCGGCATATTCAATGGCTTGCAGCATATCATCACGGCTGCCGTCAATAATGCCATGGCCATAACGGTTGATAATGGGGTGAATCACATCTATTTCCGGTAAATCCGCCGCCGCCATAACACCGGCAACAGCGTGGGTGGAAATACCTATTGCCCCTAAATTACCCTTGGCCTTTTCCTCTAATAAGAACTCCAAAGCCTCATAATGCCCTTTAATAGTCAGGGCGCTTTCCTGCTCATGCAGGAGAAAAATATCCAATTTATCCCGGTCTAATTCCCGCCGAGCCTCCTCAAAAGCGGTAGCCATTAGTTGACGGTTCCAGGCATATGATTTTGTGGTTATATAGACAGGCGACTGCCACCCCTTGAGGGCTTCCCGAATATAGGGGTAAGTTTCGTAGCATTGGGCTGTGTCAATCAGATTAACACCTTGTTCCAAGGCTGCCCTAATAACATCAGCCCCCTGGGACACAGGTAAATTTTTATGTACCGGCCCAATAGTCAGGGCGCCAAAGGCAATAGGGCTGACCATAAAGCCAGTCTTACCTAAGGGCTGCAAAGGCATCTTAGTCACAGGCATGCTCCAAATAATAGCGTACTAGAACTTCAATAACATCGTCCCGCTCCACCTTTTGGATAAGGTTGCGGGCGCCATTGTAGCCAGTTATGTAGCTGGGATCGCCAGATATGAGATAACCGGTTATTTGGTTGGTGGGAGCATAGCCTTTTTCCACCAGAGCGGCGTTAACCATCTTTATAATGGCAGGTACGTCTACCTCCTTGGAGTTATTGAATTCTACAGTTGCGTCAAATTTAATTTCGTTATCTTTGGCCATAGTTGCACCACCTTTTCTTATTTTTGTACTTAACTATTATATTATAGCAAAATTCGGTAATTTACGTGACGTACCGCAGTATTTTTTATTGTGAAAAGCAAAAGTTACCGTTAATTGCCGAAAAATTATTAAAACATAAAAATTCAGTTTTGACCCTAGCCTTGTATGCTAACTTATATTTGACTTAACAATTCCTTGGCCTGGGCAATAGCTTCATCTATTTTACCAGCATCCTTGCCGCCCGCCTGGGCCATATCCGGACGACCACCGCCGCCGCCGCCAACAATCGGAGCCACGGCTTTAAGCAAATTACCGGCGTGAAAGCCGGCTTCCAACCATTTGGGAGTGGCGGAAGCCACAATAGACACCTTGCCCTTATTAAGACCGAACAATACCAAAGCTATGTCACCGTGTTTAGCCTTTAAAGCGTCAGCGGCATTACGCAGGGCGTTCATATCCATCTCACCCATGTTTGCCACTAAACCATGGCCGGAACCATATTCCGCCACAGCGGCTTCAGCCTGAGCCGCACTATCGGCCACAGCGGCCTTTTTATATTCGGCAATAACCCTCTCCTGTTCCTTAACTTCATCTAACAGACCTTGCAGCTTAGTTAATACCTCCGAGGGTTTAGCCTTTAACATCGTTTCAATAGCGATGAGCTTTTCTTCCTCTGCTCTATAATACTGGCGACAGCCTTCGCCTGTTACTGCTTCAATCCGGCGGAGTCCAGCGCCAATGCTGGATTCAGAAATTATTTTAAATAGTCCGATTTCCCCGGTGCTAGCCACATGAGTACCGCCGCACAATTCCTTGCTCCAGTCGCCAATATTGACAAAGCGAACTTTACTGCCGTATTTTTCCCCAAACAGAGCCATGGCCCCTTCAGCTTTAGCTGCCTCAATATCCATAACCTTCGTGATTACCGGCATATTTTGCAAAATAGCGTCATTGACCTTATCCTCAATTAAGCGCAACTCCTCAGGGGTAACGGCGGAGAAATGGTTGAAGTCAAAACGCAAACGATCCTCATTCACCAAAGAACCGGCTTGGTTAGCATGCTCGCCTAAAACCTCTCGCAAGGCCTTATGCATCAGGTGGGTAGCGGTATGGTTACGCATAGCGCCGCGTCTCAGGTTTTCCACTACAGCCAGGTCCCCCTCATCACCGGGGCGTACAGCTCCGGCGATAACCTTGGCCCTGTGTATATAAATACCATTGGGCAGCTTGAAGGTGTGCATAATCTCCACTCTGGCGTCACCAACGGAAAATACCCCTCTATCGCCTACTTGTCCGCCGCTTTCCGCGTAACAGGGTGTTTGAGCAAAGGCTAAATATCCTGTCTCGCCAAGGTTGAGAGCGTCAGCCCTAGCCTCATTGGCTATGATTGCTGTTAAACGGCAAGCAGCGGAGAGAGTAGTATAGCCGATGAACTCAGTTGGCGCCACATCGCCTAATAGTGAGGAGAGCATAATTTCTAAATCATTGCCCGCGCCGCTATTCCGCGCCTCTCTGGCCCGGCGGCGTTGGTCCGCCATGGCTGCTTCAAAACCAGGAATATCAACTGTCAGCCCCTGTTCTTCCGCAGCGTCCTCTGTTAAATCCACGGGAAAGCCATAGGTATCATACAGTTGAAAAGCGTCCTCACCGCTGAGAACAGACTCCCCCCGCTCTTTAGTGGCCTTAATTTTTTCCGCCACTACCTTCAAACCCTCGGAGAGGGTAAGATGAAAGCGCTCTTCCTCATTGGCGATAACCTTAATGATAAAATCTTCCTTTTCCTTTATCTCAGGGTATTGCTCACCCATGAGCTGCACCACAACGGGAACCACCTGAGCTAGGAATACCCCTTCTTTACCCAGTAATTTAGCAAAGCGGGCGGCCCGGCGCAAAATACGGCGCAAAACGTAGCCGCGTCCATCATTGGACGGTAAAACGCCGTCAGCAATGAGAAAAGTACAGGAGCGGGCGTGGTCAGCAATAACCCGCATAGGGAAACCCCGTTCATCACTGTGATATTCTAAACCTGTTTCCCGCTCAATAAAGTTAATTAATTTTTTCAGTAAATCGGTATCGTAATTAGAGGGCACGTCCTGCAAAATTGAGGCAATGCGCTCCAAGCCCATGCCTGTGTCAATACAGGGATTGGGTAGAGGCGTCATATTGCCGGCTTCATCACGATTGAACTGCATAAACACCAGGTTCCAGATTTCCAACCATCTGTCGCAGTCGCAAACCCCTAAGGCGCAATCATCACCGCAGGACCATTCCTCACCCCGGTCATAATGTATTTCACTACAAGGCCCGCAGGGTCCGGTATCCCCCATTGACCAAAAATTATCCTTTTCCCCTAAGCGAAAAATGCGTTCCGGCCCAACGCCGGCTACTTTTTGCCACAGTTCAAAGGCTTCATCGTCATCTTGATAGACAGTAATATACAGGCGGTCTTTATCCAGTTGCAAAACTTCCGTTAAGAATTCCCAAGCGTAGCTAATGGCCCCCTCTTTAAAATAATCGCCAAAGGAGAAATTACCCAGCATCTCAAAGAAGGTATGGTGCCTGGCTGTTTTGCCCACAGTATCCAAGTCGTTATGCTTTCCCCCTGCACGCACGCATTTTTGCGCAGTGGTGGCGCGCTTATAGGGACGCTCCTCCAACTCCAAAAATACATCTTTAAACTGTACCATACCCGCATTAGTAAAGAGCAGGGTGGGGTCATTATGTGGCACCAAAGAGGAGCTAGGCACAATCTGGTGCCCCTTACTCTGAAAGAACTCTAAAAAAGCCTTACGTATCTCGTTTCCTGCCATTTTTTCCATGTTTTCCTCCGCAATATGTCAACTAAAATGTTTTAAATAGTAAAATGCACATAACTACTGCATTATAATTATAGCATTATATC
>DXZC01000009.1 GCA_019415505.1 Peptococcaceae bacterium
CTCGGAGATGTGTATAAGAGACAGCATTATCATCATAATAAGTCAATAAGTAAAAACAGAGGCTATATTACACCCGCACTAAAAGCTGCCCGAAGGCAGCTTTAGTGCAGTTGTAAAATTTAATTTAGTCTTTAATGTAACTGTTAATTGTATCTTTACATTCGCTGGGAGCGGAATAATACATTACCAACTCACCATTGGCGTCCAATTCATAGGAATCTTCCACCAGTAAACCGTTTTCAGTTGCGGTCATGAGAGATTGCAAAACAGCTTTGTCGTTGAGCTTACGATGGGTCGGATATTCGCTCTTTAAGGCTTTAACAATATCGGCCGAACAAGCTTTATCTACAGTGGTCATATACTTCAAAATAGCAAAGTTTAACGGTTTTTTCATAATATTAAGCCTCCTTCTTTCTTCTGAACAGATCCAGAGGATTCATAGCAATAAGCAGAATACCAAAAACTTCAACAACAGCCATTGTCCACTGGGTAGCAGTCAAAGCAGGATAATCCCACTGCATGATAACGCCCATTAACAACCAGGAGCAAAGAGGTACCCAGAAGGAGTACATAGCATTGAGGGTCATACCCAAGGCAGCGCCGCACATGGAGTTACCTTTGTACCACATACGGAAGGACTGGCCGCAGAAAAGACCGGAGAAGATGAACCAGATGATAGCGCCACCGGCAACAGCTCCGCCTACCAAATAAACATAGATATTACCGGGAATGTCAGAGGTATTAAGCATAGCTCTGGCCATAACGCAAAAGATAGGTACAACGATGATCAAGTTGGTCAAACCGGAGGTGCACTGACGAATAGTAATACTGATGTCATCATCAATCATGGAAGTTGCAAAACCGCCGATACTACCTTCAATACCCCAGCCAACAGCAGCGATGAAAGCAATGCAGCAACCGATGAAAGCGCTCATATCAAGGCCGTCAAAACTGGTCCAGCCGATAACAACAGCAGCGCCGAAGCAAATGATGATACCAACAACTTTACGGAAGTTCAGGGCCTGCTTTAAGAAAAAGTGGCCAATAATAGCGCCAACAGCCGCGCAGAGAGCGGTGATAGCAGCAGCAATACCACCGGCCATCATTAAGCCGATATTGTAGGCGGTAGCGGCGATAGGACCGCCAGCCAAAGCCACCCCAATCATAATAACGCCGGGTTTAGTTTTAAGGGTAGCGATAAAGTCACCAAATTTACCCTTAACGATAGCGATAACAACCTGCCAGACTGCGGAGCAAAAGTCATTGAGCCCAGCACCAACAGCGCAGAGTAGACAATAACCTAAAATCGAGGCTCCAACGCCCAGTTCCCAAAAGGCCGGCCAATTACCTACCCCTTCACCTGCCACAATAAATGCGGAATACAGACCGTAAAGAATACCGGAAATTAAAGCTGTTATAACACCTTTCTTAAAAAAGGCGGCTTTACTTTTGGTATACTTCTCTTTTGCTGCCGCACTGGCTACTTGTTTTGTACCAATTGCCATTAAAATCCCTTCTTTCATAAAAAATTTAAAAAGATATAATACCGGCAGATGGCAAATCTGCCATAAATTGAGTTGCTAAGGGGTTCCTGGCGGGGGGAACCCCTGCAAATCAAAAAATTAACATAATGATAATTTTTTTCTCGTATGTATTATACTTGATCCGGCAAAAAATTTCTACCCCTTTTGTTTACTTTTTTTCAAAAAATTAAAAATATTGTCATTTTTTACCAGTGATTCAAGTTTTACCTGGGCTTATACATTTTTTATAACTTCATAAAGATCGTCAGCATGGTTGTCTATATAATGTAACAGCTTAACAATATGGGTTAGGTAGAAATAGTATTCATATTCATTGAATATTTCCCAATCCTCATAATAGCATAAAGACCAATTCAACAGGTAAAGACCGGCGGCCAACATCATATAGGGGAAGGCTTTCTTTTCTTCATCAGTAAGGGGCGTTAAGGTACCTTCATTTTTAAGGAAACCATTGTAGCCATCTAAATAATAGCCAAAGCGGTCAAACCACAAACGCCCGTCAGTCTGGGCTTCCCAGGAAGAACAGGAATAAACTAAGGCAAAGCAAACGTCAAAGAGGCGGTAATCCAATTTGGACCAATCAAAATCGAATAAACCTATACATTTGCCATCCTTCCATTTCGCGTTACCAGGATGAATATCGCAATGGCAAGGCACCTCAGGCATACCGGCGAGTAATTCCGGGGTTATACTGCTTTCCACTTTATCGCACATTTCCAAGAAAAAGGGCAAGGATTCTTTCCAGAGCCGGAGAAAACGGTTATTCTCCGGCATACCTGAATCCTTATAGCAGTTGGAGAATATATCCTTAAATTGGTCTACATAGTCAAGAATCCGGGGTTCCTCTTTAGCGCCGGGGTCAAAGCCATTGGCAGCGTTGTGAAATTTAGCCAATATAATGGCAAATTCCGCGTCTTCCTCCGGCTTCATGTTAGTATTTATCCAATCATAGGTGTCCTCGCCATCTAAGAACTCATAGACGGCAAAGCAACGCTTTACGCGTTCACCTTCCTTTTCTTCCTCAACCTCCACAAAGGATTCGCCGGATTTCGTTCTAACAACGCCGCTGGCCTCCTTCATGCCGTGGGAGATAACGTAATCCAATAAGCTGTGCTCAACCTCTATATCACCATGGGTAATAGTCTTTTTATACTTTCTTACAAAATAGTCTTTTCTTTCGCCGTTTTCTTGTTCCATAATAACGCCGAAACTACGGTTGACATAGCCGCCGAATATTTCGTATGCGTCCACAATTTTACCTAAATGATAATAATGATCCATTAAATGGTTAAGTTGGCTTCTGGACATAGCCATTTCGGAAGTGGCGTACAGTTCGTCCACCGTACGTTTCATCGCCGAAAACTGAGAGCGCATAGCACCGAAATCATCGGCGTTTACTTCTTTAAGCTGTAATTTTCCTTCTACATTCATAAAATGGTACCTCCTTATTTGGCAGAATTAGTCCCACTAGGTACGGTATTCTACAATATTCGAGAAGCCTTTAATATCTTTTTACTCTATTGTAATATGTATTAAAGGATAATTTACCCCAAAAATTTAAACTTTCCTATATCACGGGCTTATGTAGAATTTAAATGCAAAAATCATGCCAAAGTGCAAATTTTTCTAATAGCAAGGGAGAGCCACGTTCTTACCACAACAAACCTAAATAAAATGGCATAAAGCAAGTCAAATATGACTTGCGATTCAATAATGACTTATCTTTTGACAATATATCCAATTTTTTTCCTCACCAAGTAAAACTATTCCACTTTTCACCCTACTTTAACCGCTGATTTTGCTCCAGTTTTTTTTTAGGGTTATTTAACATTATTGGCATAAATCTTGCAATATAATATTACGTACTTTTGTGGTGTAGATATATTATACCATAAAGTAAAAAAAAAGACAAAAAAACAGATTACATTATAATGAAAGAGGAGTAAAAAACTATGGCAGATATCAAAGTATGCGACCAGACAAAACCCAATGAAGTTGAAGAAATTAAACGTATGGCCAAGGACTCCGGTTTATTTGGCGATAAAGTAATCGAAAGTATTACTTATATGCCCGGTGGCCTCACCAACAGAAACTTCAAAGTTGTTATTGACGGTAAAAAATGGGCTTTTCGTATTGCCGGGGCAGGAACTGCTGAATACCTCAACCGTCCCTGTGAAAAAGCTGCTGTAGCTGCTGTGAAACATCTTGGCATTAGCCCTGAATTCTATTATTATGAAGTGGAAACCGGCTCCAACATCTGCCGCTTTGTGGAAGGCACCACAATGAGAAAAGAAGATTTCCGCAACCGCACTGAAGTTAGAAAACATGCTGCCGAAATCTTAAACACCTATCATAACAGCGGCGTTACCTTTGACGCTGCATTTGACCCCTTCACAGAAATTAAATCCTATCATCAATACTTAAAGGATAATAACTGGACTAGATTTTATCCTGAAATGGAACAGCTTGATAAGGTATATGAAAAAATTAGACTTACCTTTGAAAAAAATCCTCCTCAACGCATTTGTTCCCACAATGACTGCCTTTCCGAAAACTTCCTTTTTGATGAAGAAAACGATAAAATGGAACTCATTGACTGGGAATATTGCGGTATGAATTTCTATAGCTTCGATGTAGCCGCCGTTATCAGTGAAAACGACATGAACGAAGAACAGGAAGAAGATTTCCTGCAATACTACTTCAAAGGCGAACCTACAGAACGCCAAAGAGCGGAAGTTTTGATTGGTAAGTTCATCATGGACGGACTTTGGGTTCCCTGGGCTTTGGTACAGAGCGTAACCAAGGTTGACGAAAGAGATGAGTACTGGGATTGGGGCTATGTACGTGTGAACAGATGTATGAAGCACTTAGCTAATCCTAATTTTGACCATTATTTAGAATTATTAAATCAACCTGAGTAAATTTGAGATTCTCCTTATTATTTGAATAATCCGACCCTATCCTCACTTTAGCCCTGCTTTACGATTAAAGCAGGGTTCTTTTTTTACCTGTATTTTAATTCTATTATTTATTATAAAGAATACCCAACTAAGCATCGGGAAATTAAGGTCATTGGCGCCTAATTAGGCTACCTGGGGATAATCTGGTGATAATCAAATGTTTAGCTAATCATAAATTCCTTTTATTTGGAGCACCAGTATAAGCGGCATAAGACTCTCTATGACAACGGCAGCCACAGATCCGGAGCAGGGCAGTCACTATTGACTTACCCTATGTCTGGAAAGATAAGTGTTGCTTTAATGGACTTGCCCCCTGCCAGATAAAATGGGTAAAAGAAAGAGAGACGCTCACCTTCCCCACCTCCTTGGCAGGAAGATAACAGCGTCTCTCTCTTTTTCTGAAATATAATAGCCTAAGCTATTTTATTATTTTTTAGCTCTCTTTTCAGCATATTCTTTCTGGGCTTCCAGAACATAATTATGCAGATCTTTTTGTACGTTTTCGGGCAAGGGATTAGCATTTTTGCCGTTTTCCAACATATCAATAGCGATATCGTAGGAGCGTTCCAAAATGTCTTTGCCGCCGCCAGCCATCCAGTTATCAAACATTTGTCTGTTGATAATTTTGGGATTGGGAGCAGACAAGTTTTTGAAGTTAGCAAAAGTATGCATATGGCTGACGAATTCGCCGCCAGGGCCAACTTCAGTGATAACGGGCACAGCCAAATGTTCATCATCAACGGGCACGCCTTCGATGGTCTTAAGAATGAGACCAACAAATTCATGCTGCATGATTAATTGGGCAAAGTCCCAGGTAATACCATTTTCCAGCATACCGATACCATAAATCATATTGGCGCCTGCCAATGCGGGTAACATAGCTGTCAAAGTGGCTTCATGAGCGGATTGAGCGTCAACACACTTGGAATCGCACTAACCGCCAGATACCCAACTGGGAACTTTGTAGAATTGAGCCATTTTAGCTACAAAGGCGCTGAATAAAGCGGCTTCAGGGCTACCCATAGCGGAGCAGGTGGTTCTCAAGTCCATCATAGCGGTGGAGGAACCATATACCATAGGTACGCCTCTCTTCAAAGCCTGACCCAAAACAAACATTGCCAAAACTTCAGCATTATGTGTTACCATAGTACCTGCCAAATGAGCGCAGGTGGTGCCGCCAGCCATACCCAAGGGATTAATTTTTACGGGAATGCCGAGTTTGGTGGCAAGAATTAAAGCGTCGGTGGCGCCTTCAGGAGCTACCAAGGGGCTGATGGGGTCAGTACTGGTGCCGAAGAAAGGTCTTTCTTTAAAGGCTTCTTCAGAGCCAGCTACCATGCAACCCATTTTGTAAGCGGCTTTAATATTTTCGGGGTCATGCATACCGATATAACCAGGTTTAGTGGTATTGTTCAGGAATGCTTCCAAAACATAAAGCTGACCTACGAAGGGGTCTACATCCTTGGGAACAATATTTCTTTCAAAAACAACGATGTTTTCCAACTGGTCAATGATTCTTACGGAGTTCCAAAGGTCATCCATGGTGGGGTCGCGACGTTCGCGAGTATAGGGGTCAATTACGTTGAGAGCTTCACCAAAGTTTACAAAACCGGTGCGGCCTGATTCACAATACCAATCTTTTTCCGGATCCCGACCAGTAGCGCGATAGTTAGGAGGAGCAACGCGCATTGCGTCTTCCACAACCCAAGCGGGGAATTTAACAATGTGAGTTTCTTCGTTTACATCGCAGCCCAGGCCGTCGTAAATTTCTCTAGCTTCCTTACTTTCCACCTTTAAGCCGACGTTTTTCATTACGTCCAGCGTAGCAAGATGGACTTCCCACAGTTCTTCCTCGGTAAACATATTCAAACCGAGAGCACTAGTACGTTTCGTGTTAACAAGTAAACCTCTAGCCAAAAATAACACCTCCATAGTTTTGATTTTTCTTGGACACTTTATAATATTGCAAATACCATACCAAAATATTTATCTAAGAAAAAAAAAGAGAAATAAATAGCTATACTCCTATTATATATAACTATTCAGAACAAAATTTTAGTTTACGGCGAAAAATATTTAACCCAAAATTGAAATTATAAGTCAATTTTAACTTAAAATAACAAATTTATTGAGAAACAGCATTATTTCCACTATTTCTTTTTTCCTTTACACTGCCATAGTAACGGCGGATTAAGCGGCTAGCCTTGCTCTGGCTAATTTTCAACTTCCTGGCAACCTCATAGGAGCTGCCGTATTTCTCATAAGACTGCAATATGATTTTCTTTTCCACTTCCTCCAAGGCCTCGTCTAGAGAGCCCTTATTGAGAAAGGGAAACATCTCCGAGGCGGACTCATAGCGCAGAGAATCAGGTAAGTGGTCTAAGTCAATTAATTCCTCTGGGCTCATTACTACCAGTCTTTCCAGGGTATTTTCCATTTCCCGCACATTACCGGGCCAGGGATATTTTATCAGTACATCTAAAGCCCGATGAGAAATTTGGCGGTGTAAATCATAGCGCTCGTTGTAGCGTTTAATTAAGTAATTGACTAGGGGGCTAATGTCCTCCGGACGGTCTCTCAGGGGCGGGATAGTAATTTCAAAAACATTTAAGCGGTAATACAGGTCATCCCGAAAGGCCTGCTTCATCACCATTGACTGGAGGTCTTTATTGGTGGCAGCCAGAATACGGCAATTAACCTTCTTCTCTTTCCTGCCGCCCACGGGGAAATAAACCTTCTCTTGGAGGGCATGAAGGAGCTTAGCTTGGAGATGGAGGGGAATTTCGGCAATCTCATCCAAAAATAGAGTGCCGCCATCAGCTAATTCAAAAAGACCAATCCGTCCCTTGCCGCTGGCGCCGGTAAAGGAACCGGCGGAATAGCCAAACAGCTCAGATTCCATCAACTCGGCGGGAATTGCAGCACAGTTAATGGAAACAAACGGCCCGTCCTTTTGAGCGCCGCCATTATGAATATACTTGGCTATAACCCCCTTACCCGTGCCGCTCTCGCCTTGAATCAGCACAGTGGAATTAATTTCCGAAACTCTTTTAGCCAAGGCCATCAAATTGGTCATGCTTTTGCTCTTATAAATAATGTCGGATTCCAAATCCTGCTTACGCAGTTCTTCCACTTGGGTTTTATATTGGTCTAGCTTTTTCAAGCTCAGATCCAACTCGTGACGAATACCCTTGGACTCAGTTATGTCACGAGAATTTTCAATAATCATCTTAATTTTCCCCTCTTCATCATATACAGGGGTGGCTGTTGTGAGCAGGGTTTTGCCCAAGCAAGTCTTTTGTTCCAGGGTTATGCTAGTTTTTTTATCTAGGGCGATACTGCTAATACGCGGCGTCCAGTAACCCTTATCTGAAATTTCCGCCTGGGTATGGCCTATAACATCCTCTGGTTTGGCCCCGTAGTTGCGCTCACAGGCGGCGTTTACATAGAGAACCCTGCCGTTGGCATCGGTTACATAGATTTCGTCATATGAATAGTCTAAAATCATCAGCAATTCATCATAAGACAAGTTCACTTCATATTTTTTCTTTGCCGCCGCCTCTTCCTCAGCTGTTAGGAGCGCCGCATCCTTTTCAGCCTGTTTTTTAGGAGCTTTTTTTGTGCTTTTAGAAGTCAATTTACTTACCTCATTTACCTAAATCAAAAAATTTGCGACCTTTAAAATATCCTCTTGTCAGACCTGGGGTAAGTTCCAATGCTTTGTCCAAATCAGCGCCAATATCCACTACCCCATGAGCATCCGACCCAATGGTAAGCCTTGTGCCACCGGCTGCCTTATAATACTGTAAAATTTTACTGCTGGGAGCAGGTTCTGAACAGCCCTTGCGCCAGGGCGAGGTATTTATCTCCAAAATACCGTTGTTCTTTATGACAGTGGCAATAATCTCCTGAATTAGCTCGTCCTCATCAGCATCTTGGCCTAAATAGCGCTTAGGGTAATCAAAATGGGCTAAAACATCAAACCCCCCTAACTCAGCTACTGCCAGGAGATCCTCATAATAGCGCCGGTAAATGCGTTCCACAGCAAAGGTAAAAATATCGCCACCGCCGTTACCCGCCCAGTGTAAGCCCATTGGCAGATTTACATAATGAAGTCCCACCATAACCATATCATAATCACCAGCGGCAATTTCTTCATATTCTTTTCTATACATATGAGGCTCGCCAACCTCCACACCCTTTAATATTTCCAGTTTATCACCGTAAATTCGCCGCATATTTTCAATATATTTATCATACTTGGCTGCGTCAAAGGGTATAGAATCATCATAATGGGGGTCAAAATCTACATGCTCGGTAAAGCAAATCCGTTCCAAACCTTTATCGATAGCTCCTTGGCACATCTCAGCCATAGAGGAAACAGCGTCACCGGAGAAGTCAAGGGAATGGACATGCAAGTCAGAGCGGTTTTTCATTTTAATCTGCCTTTCTTCATTTATTAATTCCATTATATATGCCCGGCAATAAATAGTCAAGTCAAAATAGACTTATTATTATTTGCTATTTTACGATAAGTCCCAAATAACTTGGGCCTTATACAGGCATTTTTAATCTGTACTTTACTGGTCGTTGAAAAAAATTTAACATTTTTAATTTGCTCACGAGGTTTTACACTTAAAACCCCTGGGGTGATAACTAATTCCCCACACCACAGCTTTTTCTTGCCACCTATTTTTTAAAAATTTTGTTTATTAACCTTTTAGACCCCGCCTACATAGTATAAGTATACCAACTTAGAAAGGAGTTAAAAATGACATACGAAAACCAATACGATCCTTATCGCGTCGGCAAGATTAAAGTAACCGGCCCTTTGGCCATGGCTTATGTGCCTATGCAAAAATTCAGAAATCTTTATAATCCCGATGTGGGTTTTAAGGTAGGTACAATTTTTAAAGACTTAGATTTTCCTTGGGTTGGGAGGGATAAAGGTTGACAGAAAAACAACAATTATTAGAAGAATTAGGCAAAATCTCCTTTGCTGCCTGGGATATATCTCTGTATTTGGATACTCATCCATTTAACAGCGAAGCCTTAGAGTGGCACCATCATTATGAAAAGGCTGCCGATGATTTGCGCAGAGAATATCAGAAAAAATATGGGCCCCTCACCTCCTCAGCCTCCCGCTCCGGCCATTGCTGGGAATGGATAGAAGGAACCTGGCCCTGGGAAGGAGATAACTAATATATGTGGACATATGAAAAACGCTTACAATATCCTGTAAAAATTAAAAATCCCAACGCCAAACTGGCCCAAATCATAATAACCCAACTGGGCGGTCCAGACGGCGAGCTCGGCGCTTCTATGCGATATCTTAATCAAAGATACTCCATGCCCTACAACAGTGTTAAAGGGGCAATGACAGATATAGGTATATCGTTATCGGAAATGCCCCCTTGGCTCTCAATATTATCATTGTTGGCAAAACCTGTTGAGGTATAGCTCCATTTCACAGGTAAATGCTGCAAATGTACGTCAATTTGGTCACGGTTATGTACTATTAAGCTGGCTAAAATTTCACGGTAAAATTGGCCGTCTTTGCCACCATTAACGAGGATATCAGCAATGGCTTGGGCAATTCTAGCCTCATCCCAAAGGCATTTGCCTTGGGCAGCAGAAGCCGACTCGGACCCGCTAACTTCAAGGCTACTCATTGCCGCGGCGTATTTTTGGCGGGCAGCCTGAAATTCCTCCTTCGTCAATTCACCGCTGATATAAAGGTCTAAGGCCCGCTCCTGCTTTGCCTGTAAAACCTGCCTTTGGAGCTGGTGTTCACTGTTTGATTCCAGGCGCTGCTCCCGTTGTAGAGCCTGCCGAATCACCCGAATCAACCCTTCTATGATTTTTTTACCGCCTTTTGCCAAGTCCTGACAGACCAGGGACATGATATATTGGGCGTCATCATCACGTATACTCATGGGCAGGCAACCCACCGCCTCACCTTTGGCGTCTAAATGGGGCCTGCCATACTTGCGGGACTGGTAACAACACCAGGCCACGTATTGGCTACCGTCCTTTCTGGTTTTACGCCGCGCCACATAGGAGGCGCCGCAACGCCCGCATTTGATTTTGCCGGAGAAACAATAGCAACGGCTATATTTGCCTTGCCCCGCCTGATTCTGGGCCCGTGAATCTAACAAAGCCTTAGCTTGCTCAAAAGTTGCCCTCGCAATTATGGGCTCATGATGGTTGTGTATGACAACAAACTCCTCTTCACCACGGTTGTATTTTTTTTCATGGGAGAGATAATCCGGGGTATAGGTTTTTTTCTGCACTAAATCACCGCAGTATTTTTCATTGCGCAGTATCCTTAGCACAGTGGTACTGGACCATTCCTTGGCCTGATTGGCGGTGGGCACTTTAGCTTCTGTAAGTTCACGGGCAATTACATGGGCGCCCTTGTTTTCCTGGACAAATTTCTGAAAAATTAAGCGGACAATCTTTGCCCCCGCCTCATTGACATAGAGCTTACCGCCGTGAACGTCATAACCCAGCAGATTGCGGCCAAAAACCACCCCCTGCTCCATACGCCGCTTCTGACCCCACTTAACCCGCTCTGAAGTCTTACGGCTTTCCTCCTGGGCAATAGACGACATGATTGTGAGGCGCAATTCAGCGTCCGGCTCCAGAGTATTGATATTATCGTTCAGAAATATCACACCCACGCCATGGCGCTTCAGCTCCCGGGTATAATAAACGCTGTCTAAGGTATTGCGGGCAAAGCGGGAGATCTCCTTGGTGATAACTAAATCAAAGCGCCCCTCTTTAGCCTCGGCAATCATTAGCTTAAAGCCGCGGCGGTTTTTAGTGCTAGTCCCAGAGATGCCTTCATCAGCAAAGACCCGATACAATTCCCATTCCGGCGTGCGCTCTATATATTGCTGAAAATACTTTTGCTGACTGGCAAAGGAATTAGCCTGGTCATCCCTATCCGTAGATACGCGACAATAGGCTGCTACCCTTTTTTTCACTCCTTCAGCCCTGTGGTGTTCAAGCATGCTGTCTCCAATCATAAACATAATGCGGAAGATTCTTTTGTTAACCGAGACTTCACTAACAACCCTACCCCCCAATAAGGGTGACTTAAAAGGTAACTTATTGGGGTTAACAACACGGCAAAATTCTGATTCCAACTAGCGCCTGGCTATTTCTCTAGTATTGCGAAACAGCGTTCAACCTGTTCTCCAGTGAGAACGCCCCTCTGGACTAAGGCCCGCAAAAGGGCCTTCTGCAAAACTGCCACAAATTCCTGGTGTTGGGCAAAATCATAATCCGGCTTTGGTCCCTCTGACCGCTGAAAATCACGGCTAGCTATAATCATCACCCCCATATTTATTCTTATTAGCCTAATTTGTGATTTTGCCTGTCCCCCTGAAATACAATCTGTTTGATTACCGAGTCTATTATCAGAGGCCGACTTTTCTGGGTTGAAGTAGTAGACTTTAGGGCTGAAGCGCTTGCCGCCAAAATTTTAGTTAAAACGGGAATTTCAGCAAAAAAAAGGGCGTTCACGCTAAGGGTGAACGCCGAGATTACGGTTTGGCTATACCATAAAACAAAAATTTGATAGGAGTAAAACGGTGCCTCATATAAATTTCTATGTTACCATAGAAAACTTAAACTGATTTAGATGTGGGCTGCTCCACTTTTTTAGCGCCATGTAGATGAATGAAATAATAGAACATAGCTACAAAGATAGCCCCACCTACTATATTACCTAAGGTTACAGGCAAGAGATTGCCAGTTAAGAAATGAGTGATATTTAAAACATCTACAGAGCCATTGGCAGCTATTATGCCCATGGGAATGAAAAACATATTAGCTACACTATGCTCAAAGCCGCAAAGTACAAAGGTGAAGATGGGGAAAAAGCAAGAGAACATTTTACTCAAAACGTCCTGAGAGCCAACAGCCATCCAGACGGCCAGGCAAACTAACCAGTTACAACCAATACCTCTAAAGAAGGCTTCTCCCCAGCTAAGGGAGGACTTGGCCGTCGCCGTAGCCACTGCCTTAGCGCCAAAGGCGCTCAATTCCCCATTTTGAAAGAGAAAGCCGCCAAAATAAATAATCGCAACAATTAGCAAGGCGCCAATAAAATTAAAGATAAAGATAAAGACCCAGTTCTTCAATAGGCCGCCAATAGAAGTGCGCTTATCAAAAAAGGACATTGCTACATACATATTATTACCAGTAAACAACTCAGCGCCAGCTACAACTACGAGAATGAGACCTACGGTAAACGCCGCCGCACCCGCCGCTTTGTTCAAACCGGAGGCAGCCCAATCTCCAACCCAGCCTGAACCAATGGTTAGGCAGGCAACTGCCGCAAAGGCAATATAGGCCCCAGCTAAAATACCGGGTAAACACATTTTTCCTATGGACATATTGCCCTTTTTGGCGCCAATGTCCGACACGGATTTTCCTATTTCGTTTGGAGCTAAGAAACTCATAAGCATCTCCTTTTCCATTTACCCGAGAAACATTAGCTAAATATCCCCAATATTACATTACACCGGAGTCTGGTCGCTATTTTTTAATATCTGACGTTCCTGACTGACCTTGACCCTTTTAGCCAGTAAAATGCTGGCTTCCCACAGTATAAGCATGGGGATGAGTATCAACAGCTGGGAAATGATATCCGGCGGCGTAATAATCGCCGCCAAAACAGCTAAAATCACGATGACGTACTTCCTGGATTTAACTAAAGTTTCTGGGGACAATACTCCCAATTTGGTTAAAACGTATACTGCCAAAGGCAATAAAAACACTAAGCCAAAGGGAATTAAAAAGCTCGTTAAAAAGCTAACATATTTGCTAATTGTTAACATCGGCAAGGCCGTACCTGTGCCGGAAGTGACAAAAAAGTTAATGGTTAAGGCCAGAACAGCTATAAAAGCAAAGGTTATACCTATTAGGAAAAGAATTAGAGAGGCAAAAAACACGCCGCCAATCATTTTGCGTTCATTAGGGTAGAGGGCGGGGCGAAGAAAGCGCCAAATGAAAAAGGTAATCAGGGGGAATGATACCACAAATGCCGCAATGAAAGAGACTTTCATCTTCGTTACCCACACCTCCGCCAAAGTGGTGTAAACCAATTCAATACCTAGACTGTGAATAGGCTGTAAAACAAAGTCCATCAAGGGCTCGCAGAGAAGCACAAAGACCAGCACAAAACAAATAACCAAGGTTACCACGCTATAGGTCAGAGCTTTACGCAATTCAGTCATATGCTCCATAAACGCTTGCTTTGCATCTGTCAAAGTCATCACCCTTTTCTCTCAGTATGGGTCCATTCCCAGCTTTACACCGCGTCTTTTTCCACTACTTGGCCAGTTGGCTGGGTTCTTCCGTCACCTCGGAATCTACCTTCTGGTCGTCTTTTTCAGGCTTTACTTCTTCCTTGAATTCTCTGACGCTCTTACCCAAGGATTTACCGACTCCAGCCAATTTAGAACCGCCAAATACAATAAGCACCAGCAAGATGATTAGTATTATTTCCCACATACCAAATCTCATAGTTAATTTCCTCTCTTTCTAGTTACCCAGCCCAACATTATCGCCGCTTGTTTATAAATTTAAGGGTTGTTTAGTGTCCTCCTGGGTACCACGAATATGGCCTATGGGACGCAGGGAAACCACATCGGGGTGTTTCTCATTTTTACCGCGGAATACGGGTAAGTTTTCTACGGCAAAGAGATACAGGAGCACCATTAAAGCGGTAAAGCCTATAACAATCCATATTTCCATCCAACTGGGGGAGTAGGAAGCTCCGGCATAATCCGCCATGCCAATAAAGACAAAATCCAAACGGTTTATAAGTACGCCGGCCACGCCGCAAATTGCTGCCGTTAAACGGAAAGCAACCTTCTTAACCCAGGGGGAGAATATTATCACAGCGGGAATAATAAAGCCCACAATTGTTTCTAACAGGAACATATTACCTTCCAGGCCGCCGGAGAAGACTTCGCCCCAGGCGCCTCTAACGGTAAGATCCCCAATTTTAATGGCTAAATAGATCAGCAGGAATACTGCCGCCACCCGCATGAGCTTAATAATCATTGTATTGTCGGATTCCTTACGGTAATGACGGTTAGCTATGGTATATTCCGCGGCTACAAAACACAAGCCGCCGGAGAAGGACGTTATCAGGCAAGCCCAAGGCAGGAACTGAGAATACCAGATTACATTTAACTTTGTGGGCATTGCCAAGTAAATAGCGCCGTAGGCCGCTTCCTGACCAAAGGGTATAACGCAGGCCAGCAACACAATTACCGGTAGGAAAAATTTAACAACAGTCTTTACCCAAGGTTTATAGCGGTCGCCCCAAACTTCCAACAACTCAAATACCTGTAAGATAATATACAGGGTGATACAAATTGCCACTTCATACAGGGGCGAAGTAACGGCAAAGGAAATGAGGAACCAATAGAAGTTATCCCAACGCCCGATTTCAATAAAGAGAATCAGGAAAACTAGCACATAACAGAAGAAGGATAACAGCAAGGCCCGCCTAGCCAGGGGCTTAAATTGGCGTATATGAAATACATGGACTAAAATTCCCACGGCAAAACCACAAGCTCCTAAAGCGCTGAGAATCAAGTCACAATAAATCCAAAATCCCCAGGGCCACTCATTGCTTAAATTCGTGGTATCGCCTAAGCCGTTGATTAAGCGGTAAATCATGATGAAAATGCCAAATACCGCCAAGAGCAGAAGGAGCCAACGTGTTAATGTAAAGCGAAAGTTCGCTTTTTTATTGATTCTTATATTGTAATCAAACATCTTGCTCTCCCTCCTGTCCTTTATTCTTCTCATCCTCCAGTTTCATACGGCGCTTGGTGTAAAGTCCCAAGGCCCCGAATACTACCAAACCGCCGGCGAAAATACCCGGTTTCCATTTGGAGTAATCGTGAACTGTGGCGGGAATGCTCTTTTCCGGTACATTGGTGGGAAAACCTAATTGTTCAAAGGGTACGTCGGAGATATAGAGCCAGCGGGTACCGCCGCCTTGTTTCTCCCCGTAAACCTCGTTAATATACTTAGAATCCTGGGAAATTATGGCATGAGCCTCACCTAAGAGCTCATCCCGGTCGCCAAAGGTCAAAGCGCCGGTGGGACACACCGATGTGCAGGCGGGTTTTTCATTATCCGCCACTTTTTCAGCGCAGAGCTGGCACTTCATAATAGAGGGGAAAGTTTTATCCCACTCATATTTGGGCACATCATAGGGACAACCAATCATACAATAGCGACAGCCTACGCATTTTTTCGGATCATAGACTACAGCGCCGGTGTTGGGATCCACCAAAATGGCCTTAGCAAAGCACACAGAAACGCAAGATGGTTCCAAACAGTGCATACACTGGTGTTTAGCAAAGCGTAAAACGCTTTCACCCTTTGTCGTGGTGGCTTCATGGTAGGTTACTGTGGTCCAGGTATTCGCATCCAATTCCGCCTCAAAACCGTGGGCGTTACCATTGGGAGAATCCAAGTCGTTCCACAATTTACAAGCTACTGTACAGCTACCACAGCCAACGCACTTTGTTACGTCAAAAAGAACGCCACTGTTTTTCATCAGGCTTCACCTCCCTTTTTGGGGGTTAACTCATTGCCACGGCTAGTATAGTGTGTATGCAGCAGTTCATGGGCTAATTCGCTACAGGGCTCACCCAAAAACTCCTGGTATACAGTGGCTATCTCAGTGTTTTCATGGCTCAGACGTTTATTTTCAGCCATAGTTCTGTCCCGCTCATACAGAGATTCCGTGCGTTTCTCCCGCATAGAATTGTCCGGTGGTACTGTAGTCTTAGGCTGTCCGCCGCCGGAAATACAGCCGCCAGGACAACACATAACCTCAATAAAATGATAATTGGCCTCGCCAGCGCGGACCTGGTCGCAAAGGGTTCTCGCCGCTGACAAGCTACTAGCTACGGCCACTCTAACCTCGCCGGCGCCAGGAACATTGAGGGCAGCCTCTTTAATGGAATCCAAACCCCGTACTGGCTGTAAATCCAAAAGTCCCTCTGGGGGCTCTTCGCCGGATACCACAGCGTAAACAGTGCGGATGGCAGCTTCCATAACGCCGCCGGTATTGCCGAAAATTACGCCAGCGCCAGAGCCTTCACCCATAATTGGGTCAAAAGCTTCGTCCTCTAGGGAATCGAAATCAATGCCCTCCTCCTTTATGAAGGTAGCCAATTCCCTGGTGCTGAGGACAAAATCCGTATCACGCATATCAGCAATGTTGTTATAAACGCCGGAGCTGTCAAATTCAGGGCGGTTAGCCTCAAATTTCTTCGCTGTACAGGGCATAATAGCAACGCTAACAATCTTTTTGGGGTCCACCTTTTTCTTCTGAGCATAATAGGTTTTAATCAAAGGACCCTGCATTCCCATGGGCGACTTAGCGCTGGAAAGGTTATCTATTAAATCGGGATAATAGTATTCCAGGAATTTTACCCAGCCGGGGCAGCAGGAGGTAAATTGGGGTAAAACCCCGCCGCCTGTTAGACGTTGGATAAATTCCGTACCCTCTTCCATAATGGTAAGGTCAGCGCCAAAGTTGGTGTCCAGCACGCCGTCAAAACCTAAGCGACGGAGAGCGGCTACCATTTTACCTTCCACCCAAGCGCCGGTTTCAGAATCAAATTCTTCACCCAAACCCACACGCACAGAAGGCGCGGTCTGCACAACCACATATTTATTGGGGTCCTTAATAGCCTCCCGAACCATTTCTATTTGGCTCCGTTCCGTTATAGCGCCGGAAGGGCAATATAAGGCGCATTGGCCGCAGTGGACGCAGATAAACTCATCTTTAATGGGTAATTCATAGTAATCGAATACTGACTGTACTCTCTCACAGGCTTCCAAGCATTGGCCGCAAAGAACACATTTAGTGTCGTCACGCACTACCGCAATATTATTAGGGTCCAGGGGTACCCTACCCTTTACCTGGGCGGTCCATTGGCCCTTACTGCGGTATTGTACAGGCAGCCAGCCGTCCTTGCCGCCTATTTCCTCTACCACGCCGCAACCGGAAAGGGTTGCCATGGTACCAGCGGCGGCGGCTACGCCCAAAAACTGACGACGCGTGATTTTGGGCCGGTCTTTTTCTTTTTGTTTAACTTTTTTCACAGTGCAAATCTCCCCTCTCTGGAAAGAATTGGTGTAGTCTTTCACTTCAGAATGGATCTACCTTTACCAACAACCTTCAGCGAACGCAAATCCTTTTTAATCTCCGTCACTGGCGCTACGGTATCGGCGATATCTTGTTTAACGTCTGTTAAGGGGTTCATTTCCTCAACCTTTTCTTTAGTTTTAGCAACACTTTCTTTCATGTCCTGTATAGGCGTATCTTCCACAGCATCGTTGACATAGGCCTTAGCGTCGTAGAGAAAATCGCGGCCTTTTTTAACCGCTTTGCCCAAGCCCTTGGCGACTTTCGCCATATCCTTGGGGCCTACCACTAAGAAGGCCACCAGCAAGATAACAAGAAGCTCCGACATACTTATATTAAACATAACGCATCACCCTAACCTTTGTCATTCTAACTTTTGTCGTTACTTTTTCTTAGGCGGTACATATGGTATGCCTAAGCGGTCGGCGTCGTGGTCCCGTCCCAAAAAGTAATTGGGCCAGGAAGCTTGCTGGTAAAGACGCCAATCGCAGGGGGCTACGGAATATTCCCGCAGCTCGTCTTCATTGCCGTACCCTTTAAGACGGTTATACGCTTTTACATAGACGCACTTTTTCTTACCTGGATATACCTCGCACCAGCCGTCGCGGCTACCGCCGCAAGCGCCGTTGCGTTGATGTTTCGGACATTTTGACATGGGACAAGAATAGGCTACATGGGTCAAGGCGCAGTCGCCGCAATCCTTGCAATCGTATAATATCGTCTTAGCCATATGTTCACAGAAATGATAGGGCCGCATAACTTTGGTGCCATCAATAAGTTTATAAAAGCCGCGCATAAAATTAAAAAGATTACGTCCCGGAGTCATCATTAGCCAATGAGTGAAATGAGAGAGATGGTAAATAAAGCCCACCTTCATTTCTAGAGCGTCCTTATATATTTCTGTAGGTTCCTCGGTATTAAGGCCGGTTTTTTCGTCTTTTTTATAGAAATAAAAACCGTTCTTCATGGGGTAATCGAATTCATTTACATGGGACTGCCAATTAGCTTCATACTTTTCACCTTCATCAAGGATGAAATCCATATGTTCCTTGGTAATGCCGTGACCGCCGATATGAGCGCCGGCAAAGCCCATGCCCTTCATGATACCGTACATTTTAGCAGCACGGGTCAAACGGGCCTCTAACCCCTTATCCGCGCTTTGCTTTTCTTCTTCCAGCTTAGCAACAAGCTCGTCAGTAGCCACACAGCCAGGTAAACCGTTGCGGTTCATCAATTTGGCAGCGCCCAGCGGCAATATGTAGATATTGCCCACCAAAGGCACATTCAAATCGTTTAGGCGCATAAACTGCAAAACTTCATGGTATTTACGCATATCATAACCCAACTGAGTAATGATAAACTTAGCGCCGCCGTCCCTCACCTTTTTTATCAGTTTATTATACTGAGCATATTGCTCCGATTCCTGACTTTTAAAGGGGGATACAGCGCAACCATAGAAAAAGTCGGTGGGTTCATTCTTTATGGTCTTGGTCCCTACTTGGTATTCCAAGCCTTGATTCATACGGCCGACTAAATCAGCGCAATGAATGGGGTCTATATCAAATACCGGTTTAGCCCGGCCTTCATAGGCGTTATTAACATAGTCTCCAGTCATTATAAGCAGGTTGCGTATGCCGCTTCTGGCCATGGCATAAAGCTGGCTCTCCATTTGGGTTCTGTTTTTATCTTTACAGGTAAAGTGTACCAGGGGCTCTATACCTATATCCAGAATTTCCTTACCGAGATTCTCCGCCAGAATAGCCGGATTACCACCGGGACAGTCCGTAATGGTAATAGCGTGAATTCTGGGATCCTGCACTGCGACTTTGGCTGTGGCGATGGCTTCTTCTTGGGCTTTTTCTCTGGCGCCTCGCCCAGGGACAATTTCCCAAGTAACAGAAAATGTACCGGTATCCAAGAGAGACTCTTTGAATTTATTTATCATAGTTCTCAACTCCTTTGCGGTAATTTCTTACAAGTCACGCGCCGGCTTTCTCCGCAGCCTGAATCACATGTTTTGCCAAAACAGAAGTGGTTACGCTGCCAACGCCACCCGGCACGGGGGTAATGGCCTTGACTAAATCCTCAGCGTAGGCAAAATCAACATCGCCCACTATTTTAGAGGAATCGTTGGGATCGGCGTTTATGCCAACGTCAATCACGATTTGCCCCGGAGCCAGATGCTTCTCACCCACTAAATTGGCTTTGCCAGCCGCGGAAATTATTATTTCCGCATTTTTGCAGGGGGTAGAGACATCTTTAGTATATATATGGCAAACGCTCAAGGTAGCAAAGCGGTTTAAGAGCAGAACCGATAAGGGTTTACCCACTACCGCACCCCAACCTACCAAGGCGACCCGGGCGCTTTTAACCGGTATATCATAATAATCAAGTATTTCCATGACAGCCTGGGCAGTACAAGGCGGGAAGCCATCCTCGCTGCCGTCATAAACCAAACCACTGTTTATGGTGGTCATAGCGTCCACATCTTTTTCCGCTACCAGGGTGTTACAGACTTTATCATAATTGAGGTGGGCCGGCAAGGGACGGAACAATAGCACACCATGTACGCTGGCGTCTTTATTTAATTCTTCAATGGCAGCCAACAGGGTATCCTCAGCTACATCCCCAGGTAAAATTACATTTCTTACCGCGATACCCAAGGCGCCGCATTTTTTGGTGGCCCCTCTCTCATAAGCGATATCGCTTTCTTTTTCCCCTACCCGCACAATAGCTAAAGTAGGCGTAATATTCTTTTCCTTTAATTTTTCAACTCTCTCTAATAGCTCCTTTTGTAGAGCAGCGGCAACATCCTTGCCGGATAAAATTTGTGCCATAAGAAACCCTACCTCCTTTTCCCGTGGTACCTTATTTAACTAATGGCTCGCAGCGTTCTTTCATAGATAAGATCCGCCTTTTCGCCATATTCCTTAACCATACCATCGGTTTTTTCATTCATGGCCTCAGCCTGTTCCCGGTTTTGCATGGTCTTGGTATTAATATAAACATTCATGGCAGCTCCCTGTAAAGCAGCTTTACAACAGAGGGCCCCAACCCCTACATCACTAACCAGCATGGGATTACCTTTTTGCAAAAACTCAGACAAACAATCAAGAGCGTCACAGCAACAAGCCATAATTTCCAGCGGAACCTTACAGGCGTCTAAGGTAACTTTTTCCATAACTTCCGCCTTCTTCTGCCGCTCTTCCTCAGTATTTTCTTTTAAAGCATAAGCTTGGGACAGTGGGATAAATAGAACAGCATCCTCATCCATAAGCTGTAAAAACCGTTCCTGGAGTTCATCACATTTCTCTTGCAGGCGGATAATATCATCTTCTACGTTAACAAATTTCTTTTTCCCCTTGGTGAAGCTCCCGACCATATTGCCGAGAGCGGTGCCAACGGCTCCCACCAGAGCCGAGGCACCACCCCCACCGGGAACTGGAGTTTTGTCAGCGAGTTCCTTTACTACCGCGCCGCAGGTTTTTTCCGCAAAACTCATAACGCGTTCCCCCTCATTATATTAGAATAGACCGTGTACCTTACCTGTATCAGTATCCACATCCACCTTCATATAGGCAGGTCTGGAGCTGGTTCCGGGCATCAGGGAAATAGCGCCGGCCATGGGACACAGGAATTTAGCGCCGCCATAGACCAAAACATCGCGGATTGGCAACTTCCAGCCTTTAGGCGCACCCTTCAAGGTGGGATCGTGGGTTAAGCTTAAATGGGTTTTTACCATCATTGTAGCGAAATCCTTATATTGGGGATCCGCTTCAAATTTCTTGGCTTTTTCTGTAGCCAATTCAGACCATTCCACACCGTCAGCGCCGTATACTTCTCTGGCAATTAAATCTACCCGCTGGCGGAGGGGCATTTCCATATCATAGAGGAACTTGAGATCCACAGGATCTTTACAAGCGTCAATAACAGCATCAGCCAGTTCCAAAGCGCCGTCGCCACCGTAACGCCAATGTTCAGATTTAGCGCAACGTACGCCTATTTCATCGCAGGCATGGCGGATCAGGTTAATTTCAGCATCAGTATCAGTGTAGAAGCTATTGATGCAAACAACAGGATTGATACCGGATTTTTTAATGGTGCTGATGTGGTGAAGCAGATTACAAAGACCTTTTTCCAGCAATTCAAGGTTTTCCTTTGTATATTCTTCAGGCAGAGGACGACCGGGAACCACAGTGGGGCCACCGCCATGCATCTTTAAAGCGCGAACCGTGCAAACCAGAACTGATACATTGGGAGTAAGGCCGGAAATACGGGATTTCACATTCCAGAACTTTTCAAAGCCGATATCAGCGGCAAAACCGCTTTCAGTTACATGATAATCAAAGAGCTTCAAGGACATACGGTCCCCAATGATGGAGGACTGGCCTATCGCGATGTTAGCAAAGGGGCCGGCATGAACCAAGCAGGGTTGCATTTCTGTAGTATAGCACAGAGTGGGATTGATGGTGTTGCGCATCCAGGCTGTCATAGCGCCGTCTACCTGTAAGTCGGCAGTGGTGACAGGATTGCCTTGTTTATCATAGGCCACAATAATCTTACTGATGCGTTCACGCAAATCCTTGAGGTCGCGGGCTACGGCGATAATTGCCATTAGCTCGGAACTGACGGAAATACCAAATTTACTCTTCATTTGGAAGCCGTCCTTTTCGCCGCCCAGGCCAATTTCAATATTGCGCAGGCCCTGAGCCGCGAAGTCAATGACCCAGCCCATTTCAACTTTTTCGGGGTCAACGTCTAAACGTCTGAGCCCTCTTTCCGCCAACTGTTCATCGCTATAGTTAGCTTCATGCTGCATGCGGGCGTTTAAAGCTACCATGGCTAAATTGTGAGCATTAGTGATATCGTTAATATCACCAGTAAGTCCCAAGGAAAATTCCGTCATAGGAATCAACAGTGCGTTACCGCCGCCGGCAGCAGTACCCTTAATATTCATTGTGGGACCGCCAGAAGGCTGCCGCAAGCAACCGCCAACATTTACGCCACGTTTTCCTAAGCCTTCTATAAGACCTAAAGAAGTAGTGGATTTACCTTCACCCAAGGGGGTGGGGGTAATAGCTGTAACTTCAATAAACTTACCATCCGGACGATCCTTTAGACGTTCCATTATTTTAATGGTGTTCAACTTAGGCGTACGGCCATAGGGTATGATTTCATCTGGGAGTAAACCCATTTTATCCCTAAATTCATCAACTGACGGTAAATTTCTCTCCGCTTCTTCAGCAATCTGCCAATCTTTCATTACTGTAGGATCTAACATAGTCTTTCCTCTCTTTCTCACTTGCTCCTTAAAATTAAGCGATTTTCCATAAATCTTAGTTCTCTCTTCTTACCTTGATTTATATTTATTGTATACTTCATTTTACGCAGGGAGTTTCCTAAAGTCTAACAAGTAAAAACAATAATATCATCATAATTAAGAAAAATAATGGGTTAAAAACTATGTTTAAAATTTACCAGCCGTAGGGCTAAAAAGCCCTAATTTCATTAATCGCTGGTGATGAAAGGCCCGGGTAATTACCCGGGCCTTTTTACTCCATATCCTACATACTATAAACCTCAACTGGGGCTTATGCCCCAAATCCACAGCGCCTTGACGAATCGCCCCAGAAATTACCAGCTAAACTAGTTAAATTAACATTTATCTAAATATCTAAGACCAATAAAGAGATAAACTACAAATAATTAAATCTCCAACAGGCCCTCTCTATCAAAATCATCCAATATTTTAAGAAACACCCCCAGAGAGGGATTGGGGTTGTCGGAAAGGTAAGCCACAGAATGTATTAGGTCAATCTTTTCATCTACCGCCAGGTAACGCAAAGCGCCATTGGGAGAATAGTCGTCATTAGGAGGTAAAAAAGTAACCCCCATACCCAACTCTATCATCAAGAGGAGGGAATCCATGTCCTTGGGGGAGTTAACAATCAGGGGCTGAAAGCCCATTGATTCACAGACAGTTAACACACTCTTGTGCATTTGCGGGTAATCCTCCTCATTGACAAAGAGAAAGCGTTCGTCCTTAAACATCTCCACAGTAACCTTTTCCTCATTGGCCAAGGGATGATCCTTATTGACCACTAGACAGAGGTGGCGCAAAGGATACTTCTTTATTACAATGTTGGGAATATCCATATCCTGGGGATAAGCCACAATTAAATCCAACTGGTTAGTACGCAAATACTCGCTTAGCTGGGAGAAGTTACCCCGCATAAGCACAATCTCCACCTTGGGATTACGCTCGTGAAAAAGCCGCAGTACCTTGGGTAAAAATCTTTTTTCCGTGTAGGATAAAAATCCAATACGCAGATGGCCCCGGTAATCCATAGAGGCCACAGACCCCCAAAACACAGCGTATTCATATTTCCGCATCAAGCTCTTAGCTTCTTCTAAGAAAACTTTACCGCCAGCCGTTAATTCCACCATGCGGTTATTGCGGTAAAACAGCTTAAACCCCAGCTCCTCCTCCATTTTGGAGATATGCTGGCTCATTGCTGTTTGAGAAATAAAGCATTCCTGGGCTGCCTTGGTAAAATTTAGATGCTTGGCAACACTGATAAAATATTTTAAGTACCGAATGTCCATGGTAATTTCTCCCTTGGTTCCCCTCAAGGGGAACTTTTCGTCACCCTCATCTTACCCTATTCATTACCTAAACCAATTATTAAATAACCGGTAGCCGCAAATACCAATAAAACACATCATATATATGT
>DXZC01000090.1 GCA_019415505.1 Peptococcaceae bacterium
GTTTTAACATGGTTTTCCCCTTTCTTAACTAACCGATAGCGGTGGGGAATACCCCACCGCTCGGTCAATATGGCATTTATAGTTTTAAGGAAAGCATGTTTATTAGCTTAATTCCTCGCTTCTCTTAGCGATAAAGTCGCAGAGTTCTTTATCCAAAGCTTCGTCCAGAGCGGGAGCTTCATAGGAAGCGAGCAAGCTGTGCCATTTGTCGTAAGCAACTTCTGCCACGGTTTTGCGGCCTTTGTTGTTCCAATCCTGCCAGTTGCCACGGTCGCTCACGTAGACGTCGCGCTGTTCTTCACGACACATGGAGAAAGTGGAAGGCTGATAGAGGAAGTGACCGCCGGGGCCCACTTGTTTGATATCAGCCATGAGGAATTTTTCTTCGGACATATCATAGCCCTTGAGGAATTTGTTGACCAGGCCGGCAATTTCATCATCAATAATGAATTTTTCGTAGGAGAAAGAGGTGTAGTACTGCATGATACCGGCGGCATGGAGAACGTAGTTGATACCGGAGGTAGCAGCGGCCATTAAAGTGAGCATAGATTCGTAACCGGCCTGAGCGTCAACAACCTTAGCGTCGCAGAGGCCGCCACCACCACGGGTGGGAACACCATAGAAGCGCCCCATCTGGGCGGTAGCCGCGGTGTAGAGGGCAGTTTCAGCGGAGCCGATAGAGAGAGACATAGCTCTCATATCGCAAGCGCCGGAGGTGGAACCCATAATCACAGGGGTACCGGCGTTAACCAGCTGTGCCAGGCAGGTACCGGCAATAATTTCAGCCATTTGCAGCGCCAGGGAGGCGGCCATGGCCACGGGGCCGGTGGAACCGCTCATTACCAGGGAGGAGATGAGGCAGCACTGGCCGGCTTCAGCATAGGTCATCAGGGCGCCGAGCATTCTTTCATCATATTTCAAGGGGGTAATGGAGTTGATTAAAGTGATTAAAGCGGGATTCTTTTTGAGGTTTTCTTTGCCGCCGAAAATCATAGCGGCCATTTCCACGGAATCACTAGCGCCAACAACACCATAGGCGCTGCCATTGAAGGGTTTGTCGGAATATTTAATATGGCTGTAGAGCTGTTTAATGGGGCGGAGTTCGGCGGGAACATCGTTGGGTTCGCAAACATTACCGCCGGTGTGGTTGATGTTCTGGCTCATATGAGTCAATTTTACGATGTTGTCATAATCTGCCATCTTGGAATCACGGATATCGCCTTTGAGGTCATAGATGAAGGGAGCGCCGTAGGCAGGGGTGAGGATAAGGTCGGTATGGTTGCATTTTACAGTTTTCTGGGGGTCACGGGCAGCCAGGGTAAATTCGCTGGGGCATTTTTTGAGCAATGCTTCCACATCGTCACGTTTGAAAAAAACTTTGTCCCCTTCTACTTTAAAACCGGCATTTTTGAATACTGTCAAAGCGGGCTCGTATTCAAATACGCAGCCTACCTCTGCGAGGATTTCCATGCTATGTTCATGTACTTTCAATACTTCTTCTTGGGTTAAAACGTCAAATTTAGGAATCATGGTTCTAATCTTCTCCTTTTTATTTATACTTTTTTTATTATTGTCGCGGCTAAAAGCCGCTTTTAAGTTATTTGGCTGATTTTTCTTTTTTGTGCAAAAAACTGAATTCAGGGTCAAACTCCTGTTTCAAAGCTTTATAGATAGCAGCGCACATGAAGATCATAACGAAGAGATAGGGGAAAGCTGCCACAATGGAAACTGTTTGTAGAATACTGAGGATAGCGGTACCGCCCACAATAATGCAGATAGCGGTTACAGCGCCTTGGGCGATGCCCCAACCGGTACGCAGCTTTTTGCTGGGATCCATGTTGCCGTTGGAGGTGAGCATAGAGAGAACGAAGGTAGCGGAGTTCGCCGCGCCGAGGAAGCAGAAGACAATGAGAAGAATAGCCAGAGGCGCGGTGACCTGGAACAAGGGTAGCTGTTCCAACAGGGCGAAAAGGCCGGTGGTATAGTCGTTGGCAACGGCAGCCTGAATAGCGCCGCTGGAAATGGCGTCGATGTTAAAAGCAGCACCGCCGTAGATGGCGAGCCAGATAAAGCCGAAGCCGGCGGGGAGGAGCATTACAGCGAAAAGATACTCACGAATGGAGCGGCCCTTGGAAACGCGGGCAACGAACTGACCGCAGAAGGGAGCCCAAGCAATCCACCAAGCCCAGTAAAAAACAGTCCAACCCTGAATAAAGGAAGCGTTTTCCATCCACAGGCTCTTCTGGATAAGACCGCCCAGGTAACCGCCGAGGGTAGTTGTGAAGATATCGCAGATGAACACAGCGCCGCCGAAGAGGAAGATGAAGACCATAAAGCCGATAGATATCCAGATTTTAATATCAGCAACCAGCTGCATCCCCTTTTGCAAACCGGAAACAGTAGCGATAGTGAAGAGAGCAGTTATGACAGCGATAATGAGTACCGTGAGGAAAGAGGTATTTTCGATGCCGTATACATAACCAAGGCCGCCAACGATTTGAGCAGCGCCGAGGCCAAGGGAAGTAGCAACACCGAAGATAGTGGCGATAACAGCCAAAATGTCCACAGCTTTGCCCAGCCCGCCGTTGACCCTATCACCAATCAAGGGTTCTAAAGCGGAGCTTACGAGGAAGGGACGACCTTTGCGGAAGGCAAAATAACCCAGGCCCAAGCCGCCGACAGCGTAGATGACCCAGGGGTGAATACCCCAGTGGAAGAACATGGTTTCCATGGCTTCGTACATTGCCGCCGGGGTGCTGGGATCAGCGCTGGGGGGAGCAAGATAGTCCATAATGGGTTCGGCCACAGACCAGAATACCAAGCCAATACCCATGCCACCGCCAAAGAGCATGGTGAACCATTTAAAGTTCGAGTATTCGGGTTTGTCATCGTCCTTCCCCAGTTTGATTTTGCCGTATTTACTGAGGGCAACGGCAATGGCAAAGAGCAACAGGCAAAATACAGTAAGCAGATAAAACCAACCGAATTTCTGCGTCAAGAAGGCAAAGAGCCAATCCGCGCCGGCTTTCAAAGTTTCGGGCATAATCGCCCCGAAAATGACGAAAGCGGCAACAATGGCAACGGAAACGAACATAACCGTTTTGCTGCCTTTTGCGTTTTCATTGATTCCCATAATGAAAATCCTCCTACAATAAAATCTTGATAAATTATTTAGATACATTATTTAATTGCAAAAACCATGCACAAAAAAGCGGTGGCATGAAAAAAAATTTCAAAATATCAACTTAAAGTGCTGTTATGCTGTAATAAAAAAATTTTAATCCGCCAAAAATATGCAAAACCAGTAGTTGGCAAAAATAAAAAATCACCAAAAATAACGAAAATCGTCTTTTTTTGGTGATTTTTCACAACTTTTATTCAAGCAGAGAATCGTCAATCAATCTCGTACTTCTTCATGCGATAAATCAGCGTGGAACGGGACAAGCCGAGTTTCCGGGCGGCTTTGCTGATATTGCCACCGCTGTTTTGCAGGGCAGTAATGATAGTTTCTTTTTCGTTTTGGCGGATACTTGCCAGAATCCCCGAAGACGCTTTTTTACTAACTTCCTGGGAGTAGGAGGCCAAAGTCTGTCTGTTATCTCCCTCGAAACGTGATTCTGAATAGGGCTGCACTTCCGCTTGGTCGCGGCTGCGGAAGAGATAAAAGGGCAAGTGCTGCCGTTTAATAGTAATTTCCTTTTCCCGCACCAGGTTCATGGCCCCTTCTATACAATGTTTAAGCTGGCGGACGTTGCCCGGCCATTCGTAATCAAGGAAGAAGCCTGTCACATCGTCCTCTAGATTGAGGACGTTCTTGCCATAACGCTCATTATAAAGGGCAATGTAGTGATGGGCCAAAAGGAATATATCACTCTTTCGCTCGGACAACGGCGGAATCAGGATATTCACCACAGCCAAGCGATAAAACAAGTCCTCCCGAATCTCTTTATTTTCCATAATCTCTTCGGGGTTGCTGTTACAACTGCTGATGACCCGGACGTTAAAGGGTATCTGCTCCTTGCTGCCCAAGGGCTGCACCACCCGCTCCTCCATGGCGCGAAGGAGCTTGGACTGGGAGGAAAGGGGCATGGAGTTAATCTCATCCAAAAACAGGGTGCCACCGTCGGCCTCCACAAAGAGACCCTTGCGGTCCACCGCCCCGGTGTAGGCCCCTTTTTTGGTGCCAAAGAGGAGGCTCTCTATGAGGTTCTCCGGCAACGCGGCACAGTTGATAGCTAAAAACGGCTTCCCCGCCCTGGGGCTGGCCGAATGAATACTCTGGGCAAAGAGCTCCTTGCCAGTGCCGGTCATACCGTTGAGCATGATAGTGGAATCCCCCTGGGCCGCGTTTAACGCCATGGCTTTGCAGCGGATTAGAGAGGGGTGATCGCCAATGATGCTGTCAAAATTATAGAGGTTGGATTTCACCCGCTCGCCGTCACTGTCATTTTCGGCGCTGAAAAGCTTTTTTTGCAGTTCTATGTTGCGGTCTACAGTCTTTTTAAACTGGGTCACATCGCGCTGAATAGAGAAAGAACCCCAAAAGCCGTTATCCAATTCCACGGGAAAGGTATTGCAGACTTGGTAGACCTCCTGATCGTTGATGTAGTAGCGGAAGAAATATTCTTTCAGCGGCTCATGGCTACAAACCACCCGGAGCAGCGGACTTTCCGAAGGAAGTAAGTTGTACATTTCCATTACAGTGCGGCCCTTAACTTCAGCCAAGGTGTAGCCGTCCAGCTTTTCCGCGGCTTTGTTCATGAATAAAAAGGAGCCGTGGTCATCAACAAAGTAAACAGCATCGCCGATATTGTCAAAGATATCCCGCATCGTTGGGTTCTTATCAAAAAAATCCCGTTCCATAGCCCTCTCCTTTCAAAATGAGTAAACGCTACTTTATATCGCTTTGAGCAATTTCCACCCCAAGTGAACATACCTAGGATAAAGATAGAGGTGAAGCCGCGTATGAAGACCAACAGCGCCGAGTCTGCCGCCAGGGTTACATAAATATAGCGGTAAAACTTACCGGTAACAAGTTGGCAAGAAAAATGTCTCTGATTACACCGCCGCTCAGAACAGTAAGAATGTCACAGAAGATAACGTCCCAAATAGCCAGTTCCTTTTTGCTGGCAACCGTGGCACCTAAACACGCCGCAAAAACTCCAATGCCGCTGAGTTGCACAATAAAGCGAAGGATTTCCAAGGGTTCACCTTCCATTCTGTTCTGTTGCTCCAAATTATAACAACCTCAGCCAAGAAAAGCAACTAATTCCTGGGCAACGCTAAGCCATTTATTGCGATTTTCAACTTTCGCCTTCGTGTGACTTCCCCGCCTAAACCATAGCCAAATAAGACCGGCGAGCAGGTTTTAAAGGATAAGCTAGTTGCCTACGCCTCAGATACATAATCTGCTTCAGACTATGAAGTTCCTAGATATGACTTTGTTGCAGGCTGCCACAAAAACTTCAAGGAAAACATTGCCTCTGGAAGATTGTACCCCTTGGCCAGGCAAGTATGCCTTAGACAAATTCACGAAAAGTAGGAGACAGCCATGGCAAACTGGGACGCATAGCGGGGTTCCTTGTTTAAACTGGCAGTAACGCGGTCTGCCTAACATTGGCTGCTATGATATATACGGCTAACGCCCCTTTGCTCCCTGTTTCACAGGTTGATACATTAAGCAAGGCCATTGAACCCAGAGATATTATAATGTCTGGCGTCAAAACACAGGTTAAAACAAAGGTGCAAAATATAGCCTCAAGTTAAAGCGCCAGATGCAAATTGGCAAACTTCAGAGGTTAATTAAAGTATTACACGGCGGGACAGTCCGAAGCTGTTATAAAGCTAAGGCAATAGCTACCAATACCGCAGTATGGGCGTTAAATCGCCTGACTACACCGGCGGTGCAGGGCTATTCCTTGGCACATAACGGCTGATTATCCTCTACATAAAAAATACAAGAAAAATTGTGCTATTTCACGAATCTATGGTATAATTATTTTAGATATTTTGGCGTGAAAGAATGTTTGGCTTGAGTATTATAATCAGGAATATTTTAAAAATTCCAATTTTAAGTAAATCCGAGCTTATCGCCGGCGAAAAAGGTATTGACAACCAGGTAGACGGCATTGCGCTGATGGAAAGCATCGATAGCATCCGCTGGCTGAAACCGAACAACTTAGTTATCACCAATGCCCAAATCCTCAAAGAGGAACCGAAAATCGGCGAAAGAATCGTTCGCACCCTTGCCAAACGCAATGTAGCAGGTATTGCATTGAAGCTAAACCGTTATATTCAAGAAGTTCCCGCTGCCATGAAAAAGGCTGCCGATGAGCTGAATTTCGCTATTATCGGCCTACCCTACAATATTACATCAACCCAAATTATCAACGCTGTATCTTTTGAAATCTTTCGAGCCGAGATAAAACAGCCGCGCTACGAATACGAAAACGATTTTTTGCAGAATCTCATCCTCAACAATATTGACAGCCAGGTTATCCACAGCACTATGCTCAACATGGGCTGGACCTCACAAATGGCCATGGCGGTTCTGGTCATCAAAGATAAAGACCTTATTATTGACGATAAATTTGTGAGCTTATGCAAGAAGAACGGCTTCTCTCGCTGCTTTCCCCTACAGCGCCACACCGTTGTCATCGCAGAGCTGGAAAAAACGGTAGCGGAGCAAATTATTAACCTTGGAGTGGTCCCGGAAAAGGGCGCCAACACCCTACTGGAATCGGTTCTGAGTTTCTACCGTGACATGACAACTACTTACCCTACCCACCGCAGCAAAATCGGCATTGGCATACCGGTGACTGACCTAACCGCCATTTCTCAAAGTTATTACCAGGCCCAGATTTCTCTGTGCCTCAATCTGGCCTGCGAGAGCGACTACCCACTAACCTAATGCTCCGGTCCCTTTTCGGCAATCAACTCTTTGATTAAATTGAAGCTGTAATCAAAAGCAATTACCCAATCCTGCATACCAGGCCATGGAACACAACTGCATTCTGCAAATTCAAGGTAAGCTCCTTTATCAATCATTTCCTTAGCTTCCTGAGGAGTTACCATGGTCATTTCCTGGGTTACATGGTCCATTAAGACTTTTACATCAAGGCCTTTTTTGTTAATATAGTCAAGAATGTCAATTTTTTCTTCGTTGGAAACATGGCAAGCGGAAAGAACAACACGTTCATCTTTAGTATTGTCATTGTACTCTGCCATGACATCAAGGATATCCATCATTTCCTGGGTCAGTGTGCCTTTACAGTCACTTACGCGGATACCGCCGTCAAGCCCCATAGCTTCTTTTTGATGAGCAGCATCCAAAGAAGGAAGCCAAATTTCTTTGCAGCGACCGTAATCCAAAGCAACTTGGACAGCGCGTTTATTCATGCCGCCAACAGAATCATTCAAAGTTACGCCACCAAAGACCTGAACGGGAGTGAAGTCAACCCCGGCTTCTTTCTTTTCCTTTGCTAACCGTTCCAGCCAATCCTGAATGATGATGGCGCAGTTGTTGACCATGGTGTTGTGATCTTTGAATACCAAAGCCTTCATGCCAGCTTCACTGGCTTCAATACAAGTTTGCACCATAGTGGGACGACCGGGGAGCCAGCCGCCGAGGGGCGCACCATGGATATGGACATCAATACAGCCCCGCAAAATTTCATCCACTTTAGCAGGTTCTACCGGTTGACCGGGATTGAAATAGATATAAGGCCATGCGGGATGTGTTCTCTTGTGGAGTTCTTCTTCAGTAGTCATTCTACCGTATTTTTTAACTTTCCAATCTTCTATAGCTTTGGTCATTACGCTTCCTCCTCATAAAATCTCCGCGTCGACACAGTTTCAATTAGTTTCAGAAATTTCTTGTTTTATAAATATCACATCGCAAAACTACCGTCAATCATTCTACCCCATTTTTGGAATTACCCACAACAATTCCCTTCCCCATTGTAGATTTTTACAACAAAAAAGCCGGCATTTTCCTCCGGTAAAAATTTATTATTAAATATATAACGCCGTAAATAACATTTTGATAAACACAATTACTAACAGAAAAACAATAAGAAAGTTGTTTAAAAATTTTTAGACCACATTATTGAAGCGGTATTCCTAGCATATGAGTAGGCATTAATAATGGAAAAGCTTAACGTCAAACACAAGGGCAAATCACAGCATAATAAAGCTTCTTAACTTTTACCCTCTGACGGGGAAGAGGCATAATACTTCGCCATTAAAAAGCTTGCTTATAAAATATTATCCCGATACTATCCCGCAGCTTCGACACCCGCCACAGCAATAAATTTTCTTCAGGCAAAAGTAAAGAGCTAACCGATTTTACTAAATCAGTTAGCTCTTTTTATTTTTGTATCGGGGCTGCTGCCTCTCATTTAAACCCTTGCAACAATTATTTTGTCAACATATCAACAGCTGCGTTAGCGGAAGATACAAAAAAAATATCTTTACCTTTATTACTTTCGTAAATAAAGTCTTGTAACGGTTTACTTGTGTAATGAGAAAAATCCCCATAAATTGCAATGCGTCCGCCGTAATTAATAAACTTCTGTAATATCTCTCCGGCAAGTCCTGTGCTAAGAATGAAGAAATCCTTCGTGATGAGACCCTGGGAAATAACTATATTTTTTGTTCCAATATCATAATTGGCACTCATCAGTAAATCAATTGCAGATTGAGGGTCTGTAATCACCATATTATCGCTTTCAATTAAAGCACAAAGTATGCCGTTGTTTTCTATTTTTTTAAAATTCATATGTCTATACACTTTCGTATTATTAATATTTTGACCTGCCCTTACATCCTTAATGAGTATCGCTGAATTTTTGTTAAGTTACTTTCACTCACTGTGCCTCTTCATATTTATATGGCGCCATTACCGTTACAATACCTTAACTCATATATAAATATAAATGCCAGTGGGGGTGTGTTTATGG
>DXZC01000091.1 GCA_019415505.1 Peptococcaceae bacterium
GCCCATACCGCTATCTATTTCGTCAAATATCATAGTATTCACTGCCGCGGCGCTACCAAGAATTATTTCTAAAGCTAACAAAATTCGGGAGATTTCCCCGCCGGAGGCAACCTTGGCCAAGGGCTTTAGTTCCTCTCCTCGGTTCATAGAAATTAAAAAGGTAGCTTTATCCATGCCTGCCGCGGAGGGAGGCGCGTTAGTAAAGTCCACGGCAAAGGCCGCATTGGGTAACATTACCTCTTGGAGTTCCGCCACGATAAGCCGGCTTAAATCCTCTCCCGCTCCCTGGCGCAAGGTACGCAAGGTTTGGGATTTTTGCTGCAAATCAGTGGCGGCGGCTGCCGCCTCAGCGTTATATTGCTCCAACAGGTAGTCGTAATTGGCTAGCGACTCCACTTCCGCCTTAAATTCTTGATACCGCTGAAAAATCCCCGCTAAATCCGTGCCTTCCTTCTTCTTTAACGCTTCTATGGCGCTGAGACGGCTTTCCGCGGCATCCAAGCCTTGGGGATCAGCCTCAATACCGTCTCGATAAGAGGCTACAGTATGGCAAATATCCTCAACATTATAGTAGGCCTCTGTAACCGTGTCCCGTTCCTGGTTTAAAGTATCATCCAGTCTGGTTAAGGACTGCAAACCCACCATCGCGTCGTGGAGGTCCTCAGCAACCTGGTTTAATTTATCATAAATATCCGCCGCCGCAGCCAAACGCTGGGTACCGGTTTTTAACAGCTCAATATCCCGGCGCAGGGTTTCATCTTCCCTTTCCTGGAGGTTTAAAGCCTCGATTTCATTAATGCGATAAAGTAGGTAATCTTGCTTTTCCCCGGTTTCAGCGTGTTTCTTTTGTAATTCCCTAACCTTATCCGCCGCCTGACGCCACTTTTCATAAGCAGCGGCAACCTGGGCTTTACACTGGGCCAGTTTAACGCCGCCATGATGATCCACTATCGCTAGCTGTCGCTCTTCCCGCAAAAAGTCAAAATGCTCGCGCTGGCTGTGAAGATTCATAATGCGAGGAATTAAATCATTAAGCGTTGACAAGCTGACCCGACGGCCGTTAATACGGCAGAGGTTCTTGCCCTCCACGTTTATTTCCCTGGTAACTACCAAGGTATCGTCTTCCGCCGCCAGGCCATGTTCAGCCAGGGCAGCTAGAAAACCACGGCAAAAAGGGCCGATAAAGGTGCCTTCCACCAAGGCTCTCTTCGACCCATAACGTATCAGCTCTTTATCGGCGCGATTGCCCATTAAAAGCCCTACAGCATCAGTCAACAGGGACTTACCAGCTCCTGTTTCCCCGCTAATGATATTTAGACCACTATAAAAATCTACTTGTAAATCCTCAATGAGAGCGAAATCCGCAACATAAAGCTCCGCCAGCATCCCACACCTCCGGATTTAGGATAAGAGAGAGTCAAATTTTTGTATTAGCCCCTCTACCAAATTTTTTTCCTTTATAATGAGGAGAATAGTATCGTCTCCGGCAATAGTGCCAATGATTTCCGGCCAACTGCTTTGATCCAGACAAGCGGCCAAACCCTGGGCTGTGCCGGGCAAGGTTTTAATAATAATGATGTTTTCCGCGGAGTTAACCGATACGGCGTTATCCATAAACATACGACGCATACGTTCGGCAATATTTCCCACTGAAATATTAACCGGCATACTATACTTAGAAAGATTGCCTTCTATGGGAATTTTTATCAAGCCAATTTCCTTAATATCCCTGGACACCGTAGCTTGAGTTACATTAAAGCCCTGCTTTTTCAAGCGCTCGGCCAACTCGAACTGGGTGGATATTTCTTCTGTCTCTATTATCTTTTGAATCATTTTCTGTCTGGAATTTTTATTACCCATAGTTTTATTCTTTCTCCTCTTCCTTCTTTTCTAGTAATATTATAAAGGGCGATTTTTCCCGATTAGGTATGGATAGACATAAAGCCTGCCAGGATTTGAGAGCAGGCCGATGTAAAAATTCGCCCAAAGCTTCCTTTTCCGCCACCCCCTGGGTATGCCCCCAATACACGGTGATGAGCACAATGCCGCCGTCAACCAGTAAAGAGAGGCTTTGCTCTACCCCGCATACGGTATCAACAGGGTTGGTGGCTATCTCATGGCTGCTGCCAGGCAAATAACCTAAATTAAAGACAACAGCCCTTACCCCGGAAGTAACATATTTATTGAGATTACAATGATTATCGGCAATCAGCGTTACACGGTCCAGCAGGTCAGCCTGGGCTAGCCTGTCTTTAGTGGCGGCTAGAGCAGCCGGCTGAATATCAAAGGCCCAGACTTTACCCCCAGGCCCTACTAGGGACGCTAATTTTAGAGTATCCCAACCATTACCGGCGGTGGCGTCTATCACTACATCACCAGGGCGCACCACCCTAGCTAAATACTCGTGAGCTAATTCTACTACAGGTTTTACTATTGACATTATCTTCTATCCCGCAGTTTTTCATTGAGAACATCAAAAAAGGTTTTGCCATTTAAGCGAATTAGCAGGGTTTTCATGGGGGATTCCACAAAATTAACCGTATCGCCAACTAAGACGGACATGGTATCTGTCTTACCGTCTAAGCTTAAATAGCATTCCCCTTCTATATCATCAATTTGTATAGATATTTTTCGCTCCGCACCCACGACAATAGGGCGGCTATATAGAGATTGGGCGCAAATAGGCGTAATTATTATGGCTTGCATTTCCGGCGAAACCAAGGGACCATTGGCTGATAAGGAATAACCAGAGGCGCCGGTGGGAGTTGATACCGCCATACCATCGCTATGGTAACTGGCGGATAAACGCCCGTCAATGAAGACCATAGTCTTTACCAAGCCGGAAAAGTTATGACGTAAAACCACGCCGTCATTAAGGCAATGGCCTATTTTAATAACTGAACCGTCACGCACTACCTCAACTTGGAGCATCATCCGTTCTTCCAGATAATAATCGCCTTTTAAGAGTCGGTTCAGATAGGTATAAAGCCTAGCGCCAGGTTCAAGTTCAGCCAGAAAACCAACTCTACCCATATTAACTCCTAATATAGGCAAGCGGTAATTGGCGGCTTGACGAGCCACAGAGAGCAGAGTGCCGTCACCGCCTAATACCAACAGCATATCACATTCCTCGGCTATACCGTCTAAATACCCACATAAAAATTCCTGATCAGTAACATCATAGGGCTCATCAGGCTGAAGTACCTCTATATTTTCTTTTTTTAGCCAAGCCGCTATTTTTTTACCTTCCTTAATAGAACCCTCCCTTTTCTGGTTGGAGAGTAGCCCAATCTTTTGCATATTTACACCTCACTATAAATATACAGAAAAAATACCCTGCTGTAAAGAGTAAAGTGCATAAAATCATTATTTTTTTTCATATTTTTTTACTAAGATATTTCCCTAAATAGGCGCCAACATTTTTACAATCTCCAGGCCGTTAATAAACTGGCTCAGAGCAAACATAATAAAAGAGCCTCCAAGAAAGGCGTACACCCATAAGGCAGTAATTTTATCATCACAGGGCAGCATCGTCTAAAGAATCTGCCGTTTTCTTTACCCTTCGCTGCTCTGCTTATCATCACCCTGTTTTAGTTCCTCACTGAAGCCCCAAACAATTCATAGCATCTGTTTGCAACGCCACTAGGTTTACGGATAAAGAGCCGGAAATCCCCAAGACAGGGCAAAGAGGGCTAACTTAATGCCAGCAAATGTATGAAAGTGGCAAAAAATACTTTGCTCTCTATAATAACAGGTGGTAAAGGTTATAGCCATGTGTTAAAATAATAACTACATACCCGATGGATAAATTGCGAATTTATAGTGGAGATTTATGATGAAAAAAATTTTAATTCACGGTTCAGGACATAATGTAACAAGTTGGCAGGAAACAATCTCATATATGGCAAGTAATAAAGATATTTTATGCCCCGACTTATCTTCACTCCTTAATGGCAAAAAAGCAAGCTATGCTAATTTATACGCGTCATTTGTAGAATATTGTAATAAGCTAGAGGGACAAATTCATTTATGCGGTATTTCCTTAGGAGGTATTTTGGCATTAAACTACGGTCTAGACTTTCCAGAGAAAGTAAAAACATTAGTTTTAATTGGTACGCCACATAAAATACCGAAATTAATGTTTGGCATACAAAATATAATTTTTAAGTTCTTACCAAAGTCGTTTTTCCATGATATGTCCTTCAGTAAAGAGGAGATTTTCATTTTAGGAAACTCGATGAAAGAATTGGATTTCTGCAATAGAGTACAAAAAATTGAATGCCCGACTCTCATAATTTGTGGTAAAAAAGATCGGGCAAACATTAAATCCGCCTATTATTTTAATGAACATATAAAAATGGCAAAATTGGAAATTATTGAAAATACTGGCCATATTGTAAATGAGGAAAACCCCAAGACATTAGCAAAAATACTAGATGAATTCTACAATGAAAACCAATAAACAATCTTACAGACTACATATTCTACCTTAAATTGTTTGGTCTGGACGTTCAAGCCAATTATGTCGCCAATTGCCGCTAAATTATAGCGAATTAAACCATTCATATCTATCAGGCAAATAGCAAAAATAGAAAAGCCGTCAAGGATAAACCTCGCCCTCACCCTTGACGGCTTTTTCTGTTTTGCTGCCAGACAACCAGGGAGCGCAATCCCGCATTATGTCATGTCCCGTTTAGGGGCAAAAAAGCAGTGGGTATCATTTGTGATACACACTGCTACCAATGCGGTTTTATTGGGCATTGGTTAATTTCGTCTGTCCTCAAAACTTCCTTATCAGTGCATAATTAGCAATAATCAGCAGCAATATTAATCTAGATGCAAACCAATTTTATAGAATTTACCTAATACAAAGCTATTTTAGCGTCTCAAAGGCTGCCTCAACAAGGGAGGGTACCGCCGATAGGTCGGCCTGGCTGCGACCTTTAGCCAAAAGAGCCAAGTATTCCCTATTACCCTCCGGCCCTTTGATTGGCGAATAGGTTAACGCCTTTACCGTTAAGTCCGCCGCAGCAAAGAACGACAGCAAATCGCTTATTACCTCTATATGGGTTTCCGGGTCCCGCACTACCCCTTTTTTGCCCACCTTTTCCCGGCCAGCCTCAAATTGGGGTTTGATAAGAACCACAAAAAGGCCTTCCTCCTTGAGAAAATCCAGCAAGGGGGGAAGAAGTTTTTTTAAAGAGATAAAGGAAGCGTCAATAGTAATATAATCAGCAGTCTCAGGAATTTGCTCACTGGTCAGATAGCGGGCATTAGTTTTTTCTAAGACAACAACCCGGTCATCGTTCCGCAAGGACCAAGCTAATTGACCATAACCTACGTCAACGGCGTATACCCGCATAGCGCCGTTTTGCAAAGCGCAGTCAGTAAAACCGCCGGTAGAAGCGCCTATATCAATTACAACTTTATCTTTAAAGTCTAAATCATAACTGCGTACAGCCTTGTCCAGCTTTAAGCCACCCCGGCTGACAAAGGGCTTATCCTCGCCAATAATCTCAATTTTAGCTTCCTCGTCTACCGCCGTACCAGCCTTGGTTTGTTTTTTTCCTTTTACCAACACCCGGCCTGTCATAATAGCGGTGCGAGCTTGTTCACGGGAGGGAAATAGGCCCCGTTCCAGTAAAATTAAATCAAGCCTCTTTTTCATGGGCCAAGACCTCCAAAGCAGTGGTTGCCAAATCTTGAGCAGTAAGTCCGTATTCTGCCATAATTATCTCACGCTTACCATGCTTAATGGGTATATCAGGATAACCTAAAATAGTTACGTCTGCTTTTATACCAGCCTGATTAAACAATTCCAAAATCTCTGAGCCAAAGCCACCCTCTTTAACATGGTCCTCTATTGTAATTATTTTTTGATATTTTTTACCTAAATAACAAAGATTCTCTTTATCCAATGGCTTGATAAAACGGGGATTAAAAATTGCCGCCGACACGCCTTGTTCCGCCAGTATATCTCTAGCCTGGAAGGCCTCCTGCAACATAATGCCCAGGGGAATAAAAAGAATGTCTTTACCAGCAGCCACCAACTCGCCACGGCCTACTTCCAGGGACATCTTATCCCTATTTTCGTCCCAAGCCAGCACGGAACCACGGGGGTAACGCAAAACACAGGGGCTGTTAAGCTCTTTAGCCAAGCGCAACATCTCCTTTACTTCCCAATCTGTAGAGGGGGCCATTATGGTTAAATTAGGCAATGCCCGCAAGAAAGAAATATCGTAAATGCCTTGATGTGTTTCGCCATCCTCACCCACTATGCCGCTGCGGTCCACCCCGAAAATAACAGGCAAATTTTGCAGACAAACGTCATGAAAAACTTGGTCAAAACCTCTTTGCAGGAAGGATGAATAGATAGCCACCACCGGCACCATACCTTCCTTAGCCAAGCCGGCGCTAAAAGTAACAGCATGCTGCTCCGCTATTCCCACATCAAAAAAGCGGTTAGGAAATATGGCTGCAAATTCATTTAAGCCGGTACCATCGGGCATAGCCGCTGTTACAGCGCAGATACGCTGGTCGGAGCTGGCCATATCCAACAAATGGGCGCCAAAGCTTTTACTAAAGCTCGGCAAACCTGGCCGCTGATTTTTAATTTTACCGCTGGCAGCGTCAAAGGGGGCAACGCCGTGAAACATGGCGGGAGCGGTTTCCGAGGGTATATACCCCTTGCCCTTTTTGGTATGGACATGGATAAACACTGGTCCATTGAGGCCCCTGGCGCTTTTCAGGTACTGCCTTAAAGTAGGGATATCGTGTCCGTCGATAGGGCCAAGATAGGTAAAGCCCAGTTCCTCAAATATTATACCATCGACAATAAGATACTTAAAACTATCCTTCAGGCGACGCAAACCTCGAAACAGCCTAGTACCGGGCTTAGAACGGGTAAGCATCTTTTCTAAATCACGCTTACTTTTTTCGTAATTAGGAGCTGTGCGCACCCTACTGAGATAATTAGCTATGCCCCCCACATTGGGGGCAATGGACATGGCGTTATCATTTAAAACCACGATTAAATCTTTTTTACTGCTGCCCACATTGTTCATGGCCTCATAGGCCATGCCGCCAGTGAGAGCCCCGTCGCCGATTACGGAAACAATTTCAAAATTCTCGCCCTTGAGATCCCTGGCCACGGCCATGCCTAAGCCGGCGGAAATTGAAGTGCTGCTGTGTCCGGTATCAAAAAAATCATAGGGGCTTTCACTGCTTTTCGGAAAGCCGCTCAACCCCTGCCATTGACGTAACGTGGCAAAGGAATCACGCCTGCCGCTTAATATCTTATATGCGTAGCTTTGATGACCTACGTCGAAAATTACTTTATCGCGGGGGAAATCAAACTCCGCGCAAAGGGCCAAAATAAGTTCAACTACCCCTAAACTAGGGGCTAAATGTCCGCCGGTATCCGCAACATTACTCACCATAAAGCTGCGTATTTCCGCTGCCAAAGCAACTAATTCTTCATTGCTAAGTTTTTGTACGTCGGCAGGACAATCTATTTTTGCCAGGAGCTCATACATTAGTTATCCGCCTTTTCTTTCCTAATTTTTATGGGCAAATAGTCGGGGCCAATTATGGTAATCCAAAATAATGCCCACTATTTCCATAATTTTATTAGCCTCGCGTATAGCGATGGTTTTCATTATAGCCTTACCGCCAACAGTAAGGGCGCTGACCAAACCGGCCACAATGGCGGAAATGACAATAATATTATAATCCCCCAGGGCTATAAACAATAAGGCAATGGTGGAGCCGACAGCCCCGGAGACAATGCCGCAAATATCGCCAACTACGTCACAGCAAATATTAGCCACCACATCGGCCTTCTTTAATAAAGACAAGGTTTTTTTAGCACCGGGAGCCTTTCTGGCGGCCCTGGCGTTAAAAGGGGCGGCGTCCGCTACTGCCACTGCCACGCCAATACCATCAAAAATAACGCCGATTACAACTATGATTAAGAGGACAATAAAAGCTACAGCTATATGCTGTACTTGTTCAACAGTGGCGTTTGTGAGGGTACTTATGGCTACTGCCAAAAAAAAGGTACCTAAAAACACGAGTGAAACATGTTTTATTGCACCTTTACCCTTTCCTTCATTTTTATTTTTACCCAAAATATACACCTTTTTTAAAAACAGTAAAAAACAGGTGACAATTCTTCGGGTAAACGCTGCGGCTTTGGTCCGGAAGGATTTCCCACTCGCAAACCTGATCGTCACCGACCCGGCGGTTTCCCTTTACATACGAGCTTCCCGCAGGAATACCGGATTACCACTTAGTCCGCACTTTAATCCCCGAAAAACCTTAACTAGTAAACGGCCTAGGAGTTTTCCTCAACAATGCCTTTTTGTCCTAGACTCTTTTGCAGTACCGGTTTCATAACTTACGGTTCAGCTTGGTCGGACCTTGCCGCAAGCGTTTTTGATACTCCACCTTAACCACTCAAGTCAAGCTACGCTGCACCCAGTTCACCCGAATGCAGGTTCTTCCCAAGCCATAGTTCCCTTTCCGACCAAAGAAAGTTCCCCACAGTTTTGGGTCTCCACGGAAACAGGGTAGGATCATCATGCCATTGATGGTTCCCCTATAACCTTAACCTCCAGCATCAGCCCCAAACTGGGCGTAAGAAGCAAACACCAGAGACTTCATCGATATGCCCGTCTACGGATTTTTAGGCCCGTCTTGGGAATCGCATGAACTGACTAGGATACTACGTCACTTATCTGTTATATTAACACAGAACGCATAAATATTCAAGAAATGTGTGTAAATTTTATGTGAATGTGCGTCTTACTTGGTACGTCCGGTCAGGCTGCGCGCCAGTTCGACGAGGAACGCATGACCGTCCAGCGGTTTTACCGCGTCCACCGCTTCCTCGGTCAGCTTTGCCGCAAGCTCTCGGCATTCCTCCAGACCGAGCAGAGACGGAAACG
>DXZC01000092.1 GCA_019415505.1 Peptococcaceae bacterium
GGATAGTATTTGGCCTAATACTGGTCATAACGGCGTTTATTTTTTCCGGCTGTTCCGATAAAGCCACCATTAACCTGGCTGCCAAGGATTTTACCGAGCAATATATCTTAGGTGAAATGTTGAAAGCCATGGTTTTAGAGCACACTGATTTGGAGGTTGAATTGACTTCCGGGATTGCCGGAGAAACCAGCATTATAATGCCAGCCATGTGTAAGGGCGAATTTGACGCTTACGCTGATTATGACAGTACCGCTTGGCTGACGGTACTAAAAAAACCCAGAATGGACAATCTCGACGCTATGCACCAGGAACTGGAGGCAATATACCAAGAGGAATATGAACTTACTTGGCTGGGCTTCTATGGCTTTGATAATACTTATAGCCTGGCGGTACGCAAGGAGACGGCGGAGAAATATGGTTTGGCCACCTTTTCTGATTTAGCTAAAGTTAGCGAGTCAATGACCTTTGGCGCTGGTTATGAATTCTTTGAAAGGGAGGACGGTTATGAAGGTTTTCAAGCCTTATACGGCTTTAATTTTAAAGAGGTCTTGGAGATGAATTTAAGTCTCAAGTATAACGCGCTATTGGATAAACAAGTTGACGTGATTACCATTTATAAAACCGACGGGCGTATGAACCAGCCAAACATCGTGGAATTAGAGGATGATAAGGACTACTTCCCACCGGCCTTGTGCGGCACCATTATTCGTAGCGATACAGTGGCCGAGCATCCCGAATTAGGGACGGTGTTGAAAAAACTAAACGGCGCGATTTCCAACCAGGAGATGCGGTCCATGAATGCTGCGGTAGATATTGACGGTGAGGACCCCCAGAAGGTTGCCAGGGAATTTTTACAGCGGAAGGGTTTGATTTAAAATGGATAAAACTGCCGATACAGCCAATGTTATTGAGTTTCAAGGGGTATGGAAGAACTATGGTGAATACGCGGCCCTTAAAGATATCAGCTTTGCCGTGCGGAAGGGGGAATTTATTACGGTAATTGGCAGCTCCGGCTGTGGCAAAACAACCATGCTGAAATTAATCAACGGCTTGTTAGCGCCCAACCGAGGCACTGTTTATATTAATAATGAAGATATTGCCCAAGTTAATCAAATAGAGTTGCGGCGCAAAATCGGTTATGTTATTCAGGGCGTTGGCTTGTTCTCCCATTTAAGTGTCAAAAAAAATATTGAGTTCATACCCAACATTTTAAAATATGAGCAGAAAAAGACCGCCTCAATTACCCAGGAGTTAATTCGTACCGTTGGTTTAGAAGAAAATATGCTAGAACGCTACCCCAGTGAATTATCCGGCGGTCAGCGCCAGCGGGTTGGCGTGGCCCGGGCTTTAGCCGCGTCTCCCGATATTCTTTTAATGGACGAGCCCTTTGGCGCTTTAGATGAAATAACCAGAATAAAGCTCCAAGACGAGCTACTAAAAATACATAAAAAATTGCAAATAACTATATTTTTTATTACTCATGACCTTAGAGAAGCTACTAAGCTGGGAGATAGAGTGTTTATCATGCGCCAGGGGGAGATTGCCGCCTCAGGTCCGCCCCGGGAAGTTTTAGCTAATTACCATAATGCTGAAATTGGCATTTTTCCACCTCAATAAGGTAAGGTAAAGTAATTAGGAAATACTTTACTGACCTAAGTTAATTAAATTTAATGCTGCTGTCATATCATTTATTATTTAATATTTATCAATTAACTTTTATACACATTTACAGAGGCTTTTGTAACACAGCTATAAAGTAAGGGACTACCTTTTTTTATGTACTATATAACTTAAAAGAGCTGATTTAATCAGCTCTTTTGGTGTTAGTTGTTGTAATTCACGGTAGTTTTGAGCCTATAGTCTGATTTACTCCTCGGCGGTGGTAGCTACCGCAGCCTCTTTACCTTCCACATAGTTAATGAAGAGGACTGCCGCTAAAACGATAATCACGCCGATAATCTGGGTAATGCTGACAGTTTGGGAGAAAACGATTATCCCTAAAACCAGGGCCGTTACAGGGTCTAAAGCCATGAGGATTTGATAGATCGTGGGTTCAACCCGTTTTAGGGATTCCTGCATGGTAGCGTAGGTGAGGGCGTGGGGAATAAGGCAAAAGCCTAAAAACGCAAACCAGTAAAGGGGACTGCCGCTAATCGAGGCAAATATGTTTTGACACAGGGCCACGGGATGCACCATAAATATGAGCATAAAGAGGAGAGCCCCGCCTTGGGTAATAAAGAGAATGGCGTCGGAATCGCATTCTTTGACAATAAAGTAAGTGTTCATTACCACATTTACGCCGTAGAATATGGGAATAAGGCCTGTCCAAATAAGGCCCATAGTGGTAAACACGCCAGCTGAGCCGTTAAATAGACCAATAACCAGTGAAACCCCTACCAGCGCCATCACAATAGCGCTGATTTTGGGAATCGTAAACCTGTATTTAAAGATAAAATAGGATAGAATCATCACAACAATAACATTACAGAAGGCGACAATGGCCACAACTCCCACGGGCATACCTGAGGCGTAAGCCTGGGTATAGCAATAGTTCATGCCATTGGAGATAAAAAACCCCTGTAACAGCATTACTAGAATATATTTCCAGGGTATCTCCCGCAATACCCTGGGTTTGAAGAGAACCTTTAGGCCGAAAAAGACCGTAAGGGCCAAGGCCGGTAAAACAACGATGGATAAATCCGTAACCCCGGCCTCCAAGAGTAGGGAGGAAAAAATGCCGTAAAACCCATAGGAGACACCGGATACGGTACCGAATAAAATGCCGGCTCTTTTGATATTTGTACTCATGGCGCAATTCCTTTCTTGCTGATTTTTTTAGGGAGCGGGGAACAATTAGATAATAAATTGTTCCCCGCCCAGAGTTTACTGCCTAAATTAGTTACCTGTTACCAGTTCTTTTTCAGCGTCAACGATTAACTGCCGAAGCTGTTCGGCGCAAGGCAATTCCGGTACCCGGTGTTTTTCTAATATTTCGATTGCCTTTTCATCCGCCCGGCTGCTAAAGGTTTGAGAGCCCATTAGCTGCCAGGTGGTTCTGTCCTCCCTGTCTATCATTTCCGGGAAAATATTGTGATTGAGGTTGGTAAAGGTGTGCTCATGGGACAGGAATTCACCGCCGATGCCAACCTCCTTAATAATATCAACAGCTAAATGCTCATCATCAGTATGAATACCCCGCAATAATCTTTTGACCAGGCGGATAATTTCATTATCTGCCACATATTGTCCGTAACTAAAGGTCATACCCAGCTCCAGCATACCAGCTCCATAAATAATGCTAGCACCTGCCAGCATGGTCAGCATGAAGCTCTGGGTCTTTTCGTAACCGGCTTGTAAATCAGAGCACTTGCTGTCAGTCTAACCCCCCGCCACAAAGCTGGGTATTTTGTAGAAGGAAGCCAGTTGAGCCACACCCGCATTAATTAAAGCCAGTTCTGGGCTGCCCACTGTTGCCGTGCCTTTTCGCAGGTCAAGATTTGTAGTTGAACTACCGTAAATCACCGGCGCGCCTGGGCGGGTTAATTGCGATAAGGTTATAGCGGCCAGAACCTCAGCGTTATGGGTCACTAAAGTACCGGCCAAGGTTGTAGGGGCAGTTCCCCCGGCCAGCGCCATGGAAAGGGACATAAACGGTATGTTCTCCTTGGCGTATACCATCAGGGCCTCGGCAAATTCCTTACTGAGAGTCAAGGGACTTATGGGACAGCCGCCGCCTAGAACCATATGCCTTTCCCCCTGGTTACTGCCGCCACTGATTATGCGGGCCATTTCCGCCAGGTATTCGGCGCTGCGCTTGCCTTCCGGGGAGGACCATAGACACTTTGTGGTATTGTTGGCCTGGGCCTCCAGGGTGTGCAGTGGCAAGGTTGCCGCCGGCACGTCACGGGCTATTACGGTATCAAAGCTCAAATCAATCTGATCGAGGTAATCCGTTAAAATAGCCAGTTGGGCAGCGTCCTTCTTGGTGGACTCCCGAATTTCTTTGGTATAGGGGTCCACTACTGTAACCCCTTCGCCAAAAGGAATAAAATTGACCCGGCCTGTGGCCAGGAGAAAATCATTTTTCGGGTCACGGCCAGCGCAGACATAGCTTCGGGGCGCCACCCGTATTGCCTCCTCCACCAGGTAAGGGGGTATATGTACCACGTCTCCCTCAACTCTCGCCCCTGCTTGCTGATAAACTGCCAACGCTTCCTGGCAATCGGTTTTAATGCCAACATCCTCTAACACCTCTAAGGTGGCTAAATGTATCTGTTCCAGATTGCTCTCATTAAACAGATTGAGGCTGCAGCCCATATTGGGCATATAGCCGGCAAATAGATTTCTTTTCATAGTGAAACCTCCTCTTATTATTTGCCTATTATTAAAGCAAGAACTATGCCAATGAACTGCATTATGAAAAGCCGACTATAAGGAGGTGTAATGAGGCGCTTGGCGTCCCCTGTTAAATAATTTTAACAAAAATAAGCGGGAAAGCAGCGGATGTACCCATAGGCTTTGTTATAAAAATATTACAAAGCAAATCAGTGTTTAACACTTGTTAATAAGGCTATAAAAAACCACTGCACTATTTAAGCCCAGTGGCTATTAGTAGCTACTTATTTAATTGTCTTTTGGGTATGTACAGTAATTCCCAACTTTTTTAGACGGTGATATATATTTTGACGCGTTACCCCAAATTCCGCCGCCACCTTTACTACATTATAATTATTATGCACCAGGGACTCCTCCAATAATTTTTTTTCATATTGCTGCAGCCGCTCTCGCATCATGTGGGGATACCGGCACTCCTTTACCGGTTCCAGGTCGGCAAATTTTTCTAAAAAGTAGTCGGATAAATGCCGGGGCGCCAATATACGTTCCTTTGTTTCAATTAGATTCATAGAGCTTTCTACCATATTTTCTAATTCCCGGATATTTCCCGGCCAATCGTACTGTCTTAACATTTCTTGCAATTCCGGGGAGATACCCTCTACAAAAAGGCCAAAACGGACATTATATTTTTGTATAAAATAGCCCGCTAAATATTGTATGTCCTCCTTGCGGTCGCGCAATGGCGGTATTTTCAATTCTACGGTGGAGAGGCGGTAAAATAAGTCGTCACGCATACCCCCTAAAGATATGGTCTCCTTGGTACTCTTATTGGTAGCGCTAATAATGCGGCAATTAACCGGTATTTCCTTCGCTCCGCCAATCCGCCGCACAGATTTTTCTTGTATGACCCGGAGCAATTTTGCTTGCAGGTTGAGGGGCATGGAATTAATCTCGTCTAAAAACAGGGAACCGCCTTCAGCCTGTTCAAAGAGGCCCGGATTCTCCACTGCCCCGGTAAAGGAACCTTTGGCCACCCCGAAAAGGATACTTTCCAGAAGAGTCTCAGGAATGGCGGCGCAATTTACTGAGACAAAGGGGCCGTCTAAAAACATACTGTTATTATGAATGCCGTTTGCTAACAGCTCCTTGCCTGTGCCGGTTTCGCCATATATTAGAATAGGCGAGTCCCGCCGGGCCACCTTTTTTGCCTGGGTTATCAGGCGTTTCATAGGGGCGCTTTCACCGATAATGTCGTCAAGAAAATATTTGGCGCCATTGGGGTTTTTGCCGTGAATTACCTCCAGCTTGTTCCGCATACTTAGGGTTTGGATAATAAAGTCCTTAACTTGGTTAATATTGCGGCCGATGGTAATTACGTTTTTTACTTCGCCCTTGACAATATAGGGGTAAACATTCATGAGAATAGCTGTTTTTTTGCCGCCCCTTATGCGATACTCATAATAATTATTAATTATGGGCTTTTTACTTTTAAACACCGGTTCGGTAAATTTTTGTATAAAATCGAAGTCCGGTATATTGCCATAAACCTCCTGCTCGGTTTTTCCTAGGGCGTCCTTGCGGCACATACCCTCGGTATCTTCCACAACTTTGTTGTATTCTATAATGACTCTGTCCTGATCGATTATATACATACCTTCATGGATTTTGTCCAGCGCAAAGCGGAATAATTGATTTTCCGCTTCTAATTCTTGGTAGGATTTTTTTGTCATATTACCACCGCCTGTTGTTATTATACACTAGCTAGGACATAAAAACAAATAATTGACAAAAAATTACTCTCCGGCTTTAAGCGTTGCCTATTTCCTTCGCTTCAGCATAATTAATATAGGCTACCGCCAACAGCACGCAGAGGATGCCGATAATTTGTAGAAAACCGAAGCCTTGTCCGAAAATTATTAACCCCAATAATAGTGACGTTACCGGGTCCAAAGCGTAGACAATACCCATAATGGAAGGCTCTATCCGTTTGAGACATTCTTGCATGGCAGCAAAGCAGATAATTTCGGGTATCAGGCAAAAGCCCAGTAGGGGTATAACCCCAGCGCTGCCCTGGGCAAGTAGTATAGTGATATCTTGCAGTAAGGCTAGGGGGTTAATTTGGAATAAAAACATAAAAATGAGGGCAAAACCTTGGGTTATGAACAGGATAGCGTCGCTATCTACCTTTTTAACGATGAAAAAGGTATTTAAGGTAACATTGGTGCCGAAAAATAGGGGAATCAGTAAAGTCCAAAAGATACCCTTTGGCGTTACGCCACCCTGCAAGCCACCGAATACGTCAAGGACTAAGGCTACTCCCAACAGGGCAAATAACATGGAAATTATTTTTGGCCCGGTGAATTTATACTTAAAAAGCCAATATGATTCTAACATAATAATCAAAACATTGATAAAAGCAACGGTGGATACTATACCTACCGGCATACCGGCGGAATAAGCTGCTGTGTAACAGTAGTTCATGGCATTGACTATAATAAAGCCCTGTAAAGCCATGCCAACATAATATTGCCAGCGTATGTTTTTTAATACCTTGGGTTTGGCGGTGAGAACCCGGAAACCGAAGTAGAGCACCAGGGAAAGAGGGGCCAGGGCTACCAGGGCTGCATTGGTTAATCCTCCCTCCAATAGTAGGGTGGAAAAGGAGCCGTAAGCTCCCCAACAAACCGCCGAAATTACTGCGAACAACATACCTATTTTCTTGATATTTACCATGTTATCTGCCGCCTTTCCTCTTTTAAAATTCGTCCCCCAATATTTAACTGGGGGACGTTTTCACTGACTTGCAACCTAAGGGCAGGCTCAAATAGCGCCTTTATCAGCCCGGTCAATTATGTTTTGCAGCTCCTGAGCGATTTTATTGTCCAGGGGGGCGGGCTTATGGTTCGCCAAGATACTTTTAGTTTTCTCCCTGGCATGATCTATCATAGTTTTGCCGCCTTCCGCTAGCCATGTTTCAGTGGTATTGCGGTCAATAAATTCGGGCCAGACTTGTTCCTGTCTCATATTCTCCATTGTGTGGCTTTCCGCTAGGTAATTACCTCTGGGGCCAACGGCTTGTATCAGGTCAAGTTGTAATGTTGACTCAGATACTGGTATGCCCTTGAGGGTTTGATAAACCATAGAATAAATATCGTTGTCCGCTACCAGTTGGGCGAAGTCCAGAGCCAGGCCGGATTCTACGCAGCCGCCGCCGAAAATTAAATTAGCTCCGGCTAGGGCCGGGATTAAAGCGCCCATGGTTTTTTCATGACCGCACTGCTGGTCTGTAACTTTACTATCCGTCCAGCAACCGGCAATTAAACTGGGAAGTTCATAAAACTTAGCTAGCTTGGCTGCGGCGGCGCTAAATAAGGCATGTTCCGGGCTACCTGTAGTGGCCGCGGCCTTACGTAAATCCATGGCAGTGGTGCAGCCACCGTAAATTACGGGATTGCCCTTGCGCACGCATTGCGCCAGAACCAGGCCAGCTAAAACTTCCGCATTATGTATTACTAAGGTTCCGGCGAGAGTTACCGGGCCTGTGCCGCCAGCCATTACCATGGGACAGAGGAAATTTGGCAAGCCAAAGCCGGCATAGGCTATAATGCTATCTGCCGCCCCGGTAGAATACCCTAAGGGACTTTGGGGGCAGGAGCCGCCCATAACTATAGGGCGTTTTTTTAACTCCTTTTCGCCCCCAGCCACCGCTGCCGCCATCTCAATGAGATATTCCGCGGTTTTCATATCCGCCGGGGTCTGTAAGGTGTGTTTGGTATTGTTGTTGGCATAGGCTTCATAGGCGTGTAGGCTATTAATATCTGGGTTAACGTCTCTAGGCACCAAGGAATCAAAGCATATAGCATAATTAGACAAGTAATCCGTTAACTTGCCCACCTGGGCGATATCGTTCTTGGTGGACGGCCTGGTTTCACCGGTAGACAAATCTACGGTTGTGACAGCCACGCCAACAGAGCAAAAGCCTACCCTGTCTTGGCCTATGATATAGTCATTGGCTGGATTCCTAGCCGCCATAGTAAAAGAGGCGGGAGCGGTGCGTATAGCTTCCTCCACCAAATATTTGGGGAAATAGGCAACTTGTTTGTCATCAATGCGGCAACCGGCTTTTTTTAAAATCTCCAGGGCATTTTTGCCCTCAAAGAATACACCGGTTTCCTCTAAGACCTTTAAAGTGGCGTTATGAACGGTTGCCAGGTCATAGGAAGTAAATAGCTCCGCGCCCAATCCTGCATAGGTTATGTGTCCCGCTGTTCTGTTTTTCATAATTTTGACTCTCCTTTTTGTTTATTGAACTTTAAGCTTATTGCTTTACCTTTTTCTAATAGCAAGAATGGTACCAAATAAAAAGCACAGGCTAACACCAGTATAGGGTGTTAGCCTGTGCTCAATATAAGTATTTTGACAAAATAATATTACATAATAGGCAAATTGAATTGCGTTTTCGGCGTTAAGCATAATTATTTTTGACAAAAAAAAGTAACACTGAAAATTAAATTATTAAATCATCGGAAAATTGTTAATCAAAAGTAAATTATATTAAGAGAATCTGTCTCTTATAC
>DXZC01000093.1 GCA_019415505.1 Peptococcaceae bacterium
GTATTTATCCGGGGTGGGGCTAAGCTTGCTAAAAATATAGAGCCGCCGTTCTTCCCCGGTTATGGGCAGGTTGTAGCCTACCTCTTGACTTAACTCACCACCCAGGGCGGTTAAAGCGTGGTCCATGGGGGAATCCTGTTTTTTACCTTTGAGGGCGAAAAACTTACCGGAGAGGGAGAGCAACGGTAAAGCGTATTCTAAAAGCACAGGCAGGTCCGCCACGGCCCGGGCGGTAGCATAGGTAAAGTTGGCCCGAAAGGCCTGGTTTTGCCCGGCTGTTTCCGCCCGGTCCCACACCACCTCAATATTGGTCAGGCCCAGCTCACTAATAACCTTATGCAGAAAATTGCAGCGTTTTTCCAGGGAATCCAGTAAAGTTACCTGTAAATCCCCGCGCATTATCTTCAAGGGCAAACCGGGAAAGCCTGCCCCGGTGCCAATGTCAATCAGAGAAGCGCTGGGCGCCAGGTTGTCATAGGAGAGGAGGCAAAGGGAGTCGGCAAAGTGCTTGAGGGCCATCTCCCGGGGGTCGGTAATGGCGGTTAAATTCATCTTCTCGTTAGCTTCCCGCAGCAGGCGGCAGTAGATACCGCACTGCTCTAATTGGCTTGGGGTATAGCTGATATTTAAAGCTGCCAGGGCGGCGGTTAAAGCGCCATAAAAATCATTCATGGTCCTCCCCCTTGTCCTGCCGCCTTTTTTCCTCTAAATACACTAAGAGCACGCCGATATCCGCCGGGGAAACCCCGGAAATCCGGGAAGCCTGCCCCACGTTAAAGGGGCGCAGGGCTTTGAGTTTTTCCTTGGCCTCTATCCTCAGGCCCCGGACTTCGTCGTAATTTAAACTTTGGGGTAGGGGCATACCTTCCCCCTTGTTAAAGCGGTTGACCTGTTCCCGCTGCTTTTTTAAATATCCTTCGTACTTGGTTTCCAGCTCTACCTGGGCCAAGGCTTCCTCCGGCCAAGCGTCGGCTTTGTTATCCAACTCCGCCAGGGCTTTTATGGCCACCTCCGGACGCTTTAATAGCTCCCCGCCGCTTAAAGACCCATTGGCCGGGGCGGAGCCAACCTCCGCCAGATAGGCTGCCACCTGGGGGTCGTTACAGGAAAAGGAGGATGTAGAGAGCCAGTGGCCCACCTTTTCAATGGCCGCCGCCTTTTCGTTAAATAGCCGCCACCGTTCCTCTGTTACCAGCCCGATTTTATGGCCCAATTCCGTGAGGCGTAAATCGGCGTTATCACTCCGCAGCAACAGGCGGTATTCAGCCCGGGAGGTAAATAGCCGGTAAGGCTCGTTAGTACCCTTCATGACCAAATCATCGATTAAAACACCGAGATAAGCCTGGGAACGGCTTAGAACAAAGGGTTCTTTTTCCTCCAGGCTCAGGACGGCGTTAATCCCCGCCATTAGCCCTTGGCCGGCGGCTTCCTCATAGCCGGAGGTGCCGTTTATCTGCCCGGCCCCAAACAGGCCCGGTATGTCCCGGTATTCTAAATTGGGCTTTAATTGGGTGGGCACAATACCGTCGTACTCAATGGCATAGGCTGGACGCATTATTTCCACATTTTCCAGGCCCTTAATGGTGCGCAGGAACATTTCCTGGACAAAAAGGGGCAAACCGGTGGACATACCCTGAACATAGATTTCATTGGTGGTCAAGCCCTCAGGCTCTAAAAAGAGCTGGTGAGCGTCACGGTCGGCAAAGCGCACAACCTTATCCTCAATGGAAGGGCAGTAACGGGCGCCCACCCCTTCGATTATGCCGCTATACATTGGCGCCAAATGCAAATGCTCGCGAATAATGTCATGGGTGCGGGGGTTAGTATAGGTTAAATGGCAGGGCACCATAGGGCGGCGCGCCTCTTTGGTCATATAGGAAAAGGCCAGGGGCTGGTCGCTGCCATTTTGTACTTGGGTTTTGCTAAAATCAATGGTGCGCTTGTCCACCCTGGCAGGGGTGCCGGTTTTAAAGCGAAACAGCTTTAAGCCCAGGTTAGCCAAGGCCGGGGATAAAGCCTTCCCCGTTGGCTGGTTATTGGGTCCCGCCTCGGTTAAAATATCCCCCAAAATTATGCGACTGCGCAAATATGTGCCCGTGGTGAGGATAACTCCCCGGCCCCGGAAAATAGCGCCATTGTCGCAGCGCACCCCCACAGCCCGGCCTTGCTCAACTAAAACCTCCTCCACAGCCCCTTGCTTGACCTGCAAATTCGGCTGGTTTTCCACGGTAAAGGTCATTCTCTGCTGGTAAGCCTTTTTGTCAGCCTGGGCCCGCAAAGCCCGGACTGCCGGGCCTTTGGAGGTGTTGAGCAGGCGAATTTGAATTTGGGTAGCGTCTATATTGAGGCCCATCTCCCCGCCTAAAGCGTCGATTTCCCGTACCACGTGTCCCTTGGCCGGGCCGCCGATAGAGGGGTTGCAGGGCATCAGGGCGATGTGGTCCAAGCTCAAGGAGAGAAGCAAGGTTGACTTGCCCAAACGGGCAGCGGCCAAAGCCGCCTCCACCCCAGCGTGTCCACCGCCTACCACGATAATATCATATTTTCCCGCTTCGTATGTAATCATCTTAATTCCTTACTTTCCAATACAAAAATCCGCAAAGATTCGGTCAATAATTTCCGTAGAAATGCTGGCGCCGTTGATTTCCCCCAGGGCCTCCAAGGCGCCGCGCAGGTCGATAACTTGAAAATCCAAGGGCACCTGGTTTTCCCCAGCCTTAATAACCTCCTCTAAGTGGTACTTAGCCCGTAAAAAGGCTTCTTTATGCCGGAGGTTGCCCACCCAAGGGTCGTCGCTCTGGCTGATAACGCCGCTGAAAAACATTTCTTCAATAATTTGCCCCACTTCCGAGAGATTCCAGCCCTCTTTAGCTGAGATATAAAGGTAGGGCCAAGGGGCCACGGCCTTTTCCAAATCCGGGCTGGCGGCGGCAATATCGCATTTATTCAATAAAACAAGGGCTTTTTTGCCTGCCACGGCTTTTAATAGCTCCCCATCCCCTGGGGTAAAGCCCTCCGCCGCGTCTAAAACCACCAGAACCAGGTCGCAATTTTTTAGCGCCTCCCGGCTGCGGTTAACGCCGATTTTCTCCACCGGGTCCAGGGTTTCCCGAATCCCAGCGGTATCCACAATATTTAAAGGCACATTGTTTAAAACTGCCCTCTCTTCAATAGTATCCCTGGTAGTGCCGGGTATATCCGTGACAATGGCCCTTTCCTCCCGAAGCAAGGCGTTGAGCAAGCTGGATTTACCCACATTGGTGCGGCCCAGGATAACGGTTCTCAGGCCCTCCCGATAGATCCGGCCCTCCTCGCATTTTTTAATTTCCACTGTCAGCTTCTGGATAATCTCCCCGGCCTTGGCCCCGATTTTCCCGGCTATCTCCTCATCCAGGCCGTCCTCGGGAAAATCAATCACAGCTTCAGCTTCGGCCACCAGGGACAAAAGCTCCTGGCGAATAGCTAAAAACTCCTGGCTCCCAGCGCCGGACAAACGCTTTAAGGAAAAGTCTAAGTCCCGTTCCCCAGCGGCTTGAATGGTTTCCATTACCGCCTCAGCCTGGGAAAGGTCCAAACGGCCGTTTAAAAAGGCCCGCTTAGTAAACTCCCCTGGCGTTGCCAGAGCGCCGCCCAGGGACAAAATCAACTCAATAACGCGCCGGGCCGCCACGGAGCCGCCATGGCACTGAATTTCCGCCATTTCCTCCCTGGTATAGGAAGCGCCGGGCTTCATCAAGGCCACTAAAACCTCATCGTACAAGCGGCCCTGGTAAGCTATTACCCCGTAACGCAGGTTAAAGCCTGTGACATTATCCCAGTCCACCGCTGTTTTAGGTTGAAATATTTTTTTAATCACCGCCCAGGCTCCGGGTCCTGAGAGGCGAATAACAGCAATACCCCCTGTACCCTGGGCTGTGCCTAATGCTGTAATCAATTTGTTTTCCATACTTCCTCCCTCCGGCCAGTTGACCTCAGCCTGTGACCATTGCTCTCATGGTTTGGCTAAATTTTAGGATTTGACCTAATTCCAAGGGTTTAATTATAAAGGTTCTCCCAAGCCCCTTAACAGCAGGGTTAAATTAACGCCGCTACATATTGCGACGTTCTAGCTTAACCAAGCAAAAACACGGCTAGTTAACGCGAACTGGCTAGAAACTGGTTAAAATTTAGCTAAAATCTCTGCCTTGATAAAACCCATTAACAGCAGGGTTTATTTAACGCTGCACCACAATGCTACATTGTTCCTTAACCAAGGCAAAGCTTCGGCTAGTAAGCGCAATTTAGTTAAAACCTAGGCTGGCGTTTAGCTAAATTCTCAGTCTTTATCCAAGCCCATTGGCAGCAGGGCCTATTTAGCGCTAAACCATGCAGAGACACAGTTAGTAAACTCAATCGGGCAAAAACCCAAGCTGGGATTTGGCTAAATTCTCTGCCTTTGACAAAAACAAATAACAGGGTTAATTTAACGCTGCTACACGGTATTATCTTGTAGCCTAACCAAGGCAAGGCAAACCCAAAACGAGATTTTAGCTAAATTTTAAGGGTCTGACAAACCAATTAACAACTAGGTTAATTTAACGCCGCTACATATTGCGACGTTCTAGCTTAACCAAGCAAAGACACGACTAGTAAACGTAACCAGGCAAAAACCTGGCCGGGATTTAGATAAATTCTCAGACTTTAGCCACGAACATAGACAGCAGGGTTAATTTAACTCTGCACAATGCTGATACCTTGTTGCTTAACCATGCAGAGACACATCTAGTTAACGCAAACTAGCAAAGCCCAAGTTAGCGTTTAGCTAATTTCTAAGTATTTGACCAAACCAAATAACAGGGTTAAATTAACGCTGCTACACGATATTACCTTATAGCTTATCCACGGCAAAATACCGGCTAGTAAGAGCAACCTGGCTAAAAACTGGTTGGCAGTTAGCTAGATCTTTGCCTTTCACTAAACCCATTGGCAGCAGGGTTAATATAATGTCCACATTGCTACATTGTTGCTTAACCTAGGCTAAGACACGGTTAGGAAACACATCAAGCAAAAACCCAAGCTGGCATTTAGCTAAATCTCTGCCTTTGACCAAACCCATTTGGCAGCAGGGTTAATTTAACGCTATACCACAGCGCTACCTTGTAGCTCAACCAAAGGCAAAGCCTCGGTGGCCGGGGAAACTGGGGCCAAGGCCCAGTTAGCAAAAAAGCCCGACCTATAAGTCGAGCTCTGCTAGTCATTGTTTTTCAGGCGTCAGCCCGGGGCCCTGAAAAAACGGGCGAAAAAGCTGGGGGCTTTTAAATATCTTCTCCCAGTAATAACTACTTTTCTGGATAAATATTTATCTTTTCTGGTAATTACTATTCACTTAGTAATTACTTTATCTTTTTTATCTTTTTTTGGTAATTACTACTTTTCTATAGGGCTCCTCACCCTCGCTGAAGGTGCGAACGCCGGGATATTCCTGTAAAACCGTGTGGATAATGCGGCGCTCATAGGGGCTCATGGGCTCCAGGGAAACGCTCCTGTTGGTATCCACCACTTTGCCGGCTAATTTTTTCGCCAGCCGTTCCAGGGTCTCCTCCCGCTTACCGCGGTAATTCTCCGCGTCGAGAATAAATTTATGCTTTTCCTGATATTTCCGGGAAACAGTGAGATTGGTTAAATACTGTAAAGCATCTAAGGTTTCGCCCCTACGGCCAATGAGTATGCCGAGGTTTTCCCCCACCAAATCCAGAGTGGTAAAATCTTGTTCCTCTTTTACTTTAATCTCAATATCCAATTCAAACTTGGCGAAAATATGCTGTAAAAACTCTTTTGCCGTTGCCACCGGGTCGTCTTTTACAGTTACCCGCACCAAAGCTTCTTTGGCGCCCAGGCCAAAAAGGCCCTTGGTGGGTTGCTCTAAAATTTCGATTTCCGTATTTTCTCTTGCCACACCCAATTCCTGTAAAGCGGCTTCAATGGCAATGTCAATAGTTTTTCCTGCTTTATCTAAAACTTTCATGGAGTCGCTCCTTATTGCCACGGCTTATCCGGCAGCTTTTTGCCCTCCTCTTGGTGAGTGTGCGTATGAACTTGCTGCCGCTGCTCTTTATTGTCATTATCAGCTTTATTTTGGCTCTTATTTTTGCCGCCGCCGGGCTGGGCCTTTTCAGCCTGGGCCGTAGCTTGCGCTTCCTTGCGCTTTATTTTATCTTCCGGCGAAGCAAAGAAACCTATTTTCAATCTAAAGTTCACATAAAGGGTCTGCACAGCGGTGATTAAACCATAGAATATCCAGTAGAGGCAAAGTCCCGCCGGGAATTGCAGTGAGATGAAATAAAACATAACCGGCATAATGAACAGCATCATCTTCTGGGTTTTATCCTGCATATTAGGCATGGACACCAGTTGCTGCAACATGGTGGTAAACGCGCAGGTGAGGGGTAAAACATAGGAGTATGGGGTGGAGCTCACAGCGGCGCTGAGGTTTTCAATCCAGAAGAAGGAGTAGTACTGCACTAAATCAGTGGGGGGTATAAAATTGCGCATACCCCAGAACAAAATCATGATGATGGGCATCTGAATAAGCAGAGGCAAACAGCTGGACATAGGGCTGATTTTTTCCTCCCTATAGAGCTTCATCATTGCTTCTTGTCTTTTTTCCGGGTTATTTTCGTACCTTTTGTTAATTTCCTTGAGCTTAGGCTGCACAGCGCTCATATTCTTAACGCTTTTCTGCTGCTTAACAGTGAGAGGATGGGTAGCCAGTTTTACCAAGAGGGTTAAAACAAAAATAGCCACGCAATAATTGGGCAAACCAATTTTAGCGGTAATGCCCTGGAAAAAGTTAAGAATACCGCCGATGAGATTACCCGTAAAGGAATCGGGGTCGGGTTCGTAATTAGCCTGGTTCATACCGCAGCCTACCAAGGCTACGGCCAGGCAGATAATTAATAATACTGCCAGTATCTTTTTGTTTTTTGTTTTCATCCTTATATCCTTATTACCAGCCGTTTTATTTAACGGGATCGTAACCGCCTTTACTGAAGGGATTGCAGCGCAAAACACGCCACACCGCCAGGGCGAGGCCCTTAAAAGCGCCGTATTTTTTAATTGCCTCCAGCGCGTACTGGGAGCAAGTAGGATAATACTTACAGCAAGGCGGATGCATTGGCGAAATAAATTTTTGATAAAATTTTAGTAAATAAACTAATATGGTACGCATATTACTTTACCCGTTTAGCTAAAGAGAGAACCTCCTTGGTTAAAGCCTGATAGGGAGTGCTATCACAGCCCCGCCTGGCGATTAAAACATAATCGTGCCAGGGGGAAAAAGCCCCTTGGTGCAATCTGCAAATCTCCTTCAGCCGCCGCCGCACTTTATTGCGGGTTACAGCTTTTCCCACTTTTTTCGAAACAGTGAACCCCACCCGAAAGTTGGGCTCCGTGGTTTTCCGATAGCAGAGAACAACAGATTTACCTGACAGGGAGCGCCCCTTTTTATAGACCTTAGTAAAGTCCTTTCTTTTCTTTAGCCTGTTATTATCTTCCAATTTCGCTTTTGTCACACAATGTGACCCTCTCTTTTCCTTAGGCGCTCAATCTTTTTCTGCCCTTGGCTCTTCTGCGTTTCAAAACTTGTCTGCCGTTGGCGTCAGACATTCTGGCGCGGAAACCGTGGACTCTTTTATATTGGCGTCTTTTAGGTTGATAAGTCCGCTTCATTAATTTCCCTCCTTACAATTTAAATCCTTATGCCACGGCGATAGCCGAAAAAAGACATATCCCCGCAGTTTGCAGTATTTCTATTATATATCAGAGCGGAAAGGCTGTCAATAAATAAATGGCCTGTTTTCCGGTTATTCACCGGAAAACCCCAAAAATTAGCGGTGGCAAAAATTCTTATCCACAAATTTTTGCCCAATTATTTACCTAAATATTACATATATTATAAGGCGATAATTTTTTATTTTATCCACATTTTCCCCAAGCAAATTCCCCCAATAATTTTTTTGGTAACATTTTCTGGTGGATAACCTATTTGCTTTTTTTGCCATTCAATGCTAAAATTCTACTATCGGTGGCGAACCCCCTGTAGAAGCTGTTAAAGGCTGTCTAGCTTATTAACCGCCCCAGGGGACGAGCCTTAAACCTCAAGCGGACCAGTTAAATATAATGAGCATAAAAAACTGCCCCAAGTAAAAGTCTTTCGCGAGGCGTTTTATTTTTGGGCCTGATTTTTTATTGCCTTTTATTGTCAAGAAAATAGGTAATTGCTTAAAATAACTAAATTAAGATTGTAATAACGGAGGAAAAAATGGCTGAACTGAAACCCTATGTAAAAATTTGGCAAAATACAATGGGCTTAATAAAAACTGAAGAGATTGTTCCCGCCACCAGCTACGAAACCTGGTTTGAACCATTAAGGGTGGTGGCCCGTAAACAAAGTAAATTATACCTCGCCGCCCCCAACGATTTTGTGCGGGATTGGGTGGATACCACCTATAAAAACCTGCTAAAACGCTATTTGGACAAGGTTTCCCAGGGCAATATTACAGATGTGGCTCTGGTGCTGCTCAACAGCAATGGCGTCTACATTCCCGAGGAGGAGGAGGAAGAGCCGGAGGAATTGCCCCTTCCCACCGCAACCAAAGCAGAGGAGTTGGACAAGGCCAAGAGTACGGACCTCAACCCCAGATACACCTTTGAGAGCTTTGTGGTGGGCAGCAACAACCATTTAGCCCACGCCGCCGCCTTAGCT
>DXZC01000094.1 GCA_019415505.1 Peptococcaceae bacterium
ATATAAATATCTTATGTTAATATTATATTATAATAAATGATTTAAACAGTTTACAAATCCTGAGTTAGAGGTGTAAATTTTGAAGAAAAAAATTATAGGAATAACAGTTTGTATAGTAGTGATTTTGTGCGCTGGAATCATTATCTGGGATAAAAATCAACTGACAGAAAATGAAGTGATGGAAGTTTTAAATGAAGTTACTTCTCAGTATGGTGATATGAATACAAGCAATGATCAGACTTTTTCGCTCCGTGTTGATGATATGCTAATTTTGTTAATTACCTATGCACCTTCATATTCATTATTAGGGGTAGACACAGAAGCATATACCGCTAAACCAGACAAACCTGACGAGGTATTTCGTTCAGAAGAAGAGTTGTGGTCGCCGATATGCAATTATGATAATGCTTTAATCTATAATGAAAAGGCTGATAAATATTACAATGTATCATTTAAAAGTACGAAAAATCCAACAATACCTATTTGGGAAACAGCAAAAGAATTAAAATAGAGGGAATAAGGTATGAAGAAAAAGAAAGGTTTAATTTTAGTATTAGTTGCGGTTTTTTTAATTATAATATTTGCCGCAGCGGTTTATTATTTTCAAAACAGGACGGTTTATACCCTTGAAGCGCCACAAGCAAAAGGCTTAGAGAGCGTTAGAATTAAGAAAAATGCGGCTGAGGAAATCATTTTAAAGAACAATGATGATATGGAAAATATTTTAAAGGTTTTAGGAGTTGAAAGAACGACTACAAAAGAAAGCAAGAATGGTATTCCTATGATTGTTGATAATATTATAGTCATAGATTTTAATTATAGTAAGGATAAAAAAGCCACGGTTTATGTTTATGAAGAAGGGGGAAAATTCTTTATAGAACAGCCTTATAATGGGATATATAAAATTTCAAAAGATGATTATGAAAAAATCGACTCATACGCTTCTAAGTAGGGTAGAGCAATGCGTTTCGGTTAGACAATTTTCAGCGTATCTTTTAAACGGTTAGTCTGTCAATCCGGAAAAATTTGCAGTAAAAGCGTTACGTTTAATAATTGATGGATAACCCCAAAATGCTGTATTTATGCGGATAATCAAATTCTGTATTAAATTCAAATTAACTTTTGTTGGGTATTTAAATAAAATTCCTGTTCCTATCATCACTTTGCTTAATTGTTTCTCTGCACGTAGATTAACTGCCAGCAAGGGTGTTAGGAACATCTTCATTTTAAGGGCCAATTTTAGAATTTAAGGGAAATTAAATTAAACTATGCTTATGGTTTTTATCACGCAAATTAAATAACGGTATGAACATCTCGATAGAGTCAAAGGGTAGAAATTGTGAATTTGACAATTGCCAGAGTAAAAATATCAATTATTTGAAGCAGCGGAATCACAAGTATAAATGGGGTGGGGAGATGAAGGTACGGCGAAAAATATTGTTGCTCTTTACGTGTCTATTCATAGTTGTGTTATTTCCCACTTTGGTATCAGCCTCGGAAACTCCCTTACAGTTAATTTTCAGCAATACCCAGGGCGCTTTAATTGTGGGAATTGCCAAGGAGGTAGATAAAGAAAAGGACCAACTCACCTGCGAGGTTATCAGGGTTGTAAGCGGCAGTTACAATAGAAGTCAAATAACAATAGACGAAAGTACGCACTATGACAGCGCTACCAATCAGGAAGTTTATTATCAGCCCGGCGCTGGACTGGTAATATCCATTAACAAGGGTCACCCGTTAGAGGGCGATGTTGAGCAAGTTATGCATGGAGTATACCAGGTCAAGATCAAAGAACATAGAAAAGTAAAATTTGAACCCTGTTTAACGGGGGATGACGCTTTGATAGAATGGTATGTCAACACAGGTATAAAAAAGTATAATTACACTTACGACAACGACTACTTTGGCATTGGCGATGAGGTGCTCTTTGATGTTAAGGCCAACACCTGGTATAAAGATTCTCTGTCTCCCCGGTATATTGCCCCTGATACCCAGCTGAATAAAGTCCTCATCGTCTTTGGCGTTATCATCATAGGGTTGGTTATCCCCCTCATCGTTGTTGGGCGCAGATATCGCAAACTGAAAAAGTTGATGAAGCCATAGCCAAGCTACTAACGCCTGGTAATGGTCGTATTGCCTGATTTATAAGTAGGGCAAATTAAAATAGAAAGTGATAGTCCTGATGGGCTGTCACTTTCTTTGTTCAGGTTTAGGTTTTAAAATTGATGCTCTAATAGCTCGCCAGGGATTTCTTTATAATATATATTGCTATATATCCCACTTAAATCAAGATAGTAAACAGCAAAATCCGCCGTATTTATCAGCAATTTTATAGTTTTTATAGCTATTGCGGGGCAAGATAGCAAACCTTTACAGCCTCCGCCTTTGCTAAAATATGTGGCGTTGTCTTACGGCTGTGGCAATTCCCTGAGGTAGCGATGGCGACGGTTCTCCGAGTTAGCGGTGGCAACGACTCTCCGAGGTAGCTGCTGCGGCGGTTCCCTGGGGTTGCGGCGGCGACAGCTCCTCAAGGTTACGGTGGCGACAGTTCCCTGAGGTAGCGGCTGTGACGGTTCCCTGTGGGTTGCGGTGGCGGCGGTTATTTGCTATTATTGGGTAAAGGACTTTACAGGGGGCGGTATTATGCGCTTGTTCATTGCCATTAATTTTTCTGACGGCGTTAAGAACGCTATCTATACTTTAAGCCAGGAGCTAAAGAGTCAAAGCCAGGGGGGCAGGTTTTGCCGCCGGGAAAACCTCCACTTGACGCTGGCCTTTTTAGGGGAAGTGGAGCCTCAGCGGGTTAGCAAAGTTAAAAAGGCCCTGGCCTCTTTAACTATACCGGAATTTAATTTAACTTTTGACCATCTGGGCCGGTTTAAGGGCCGGGGCGGCGATATCCGCTGGCTGGGCATTAAACCCTGCCCTGAACTTCTTGACCTGCACCAGGCTTTATGCCAGGCCCTGAAAAAGGAGGGCTTTGCTCTAGAGGAGCGCCCCTTTACACCCCACCTAACCTTGGGCCGACAAGTAACGGCGGCGCCCTTGCCGCCTCAGGGGAAAAAGTTGGCTCAGCCCATTGGCTTTGAGGTGCGTAAAATCAGCCTCATGCTCTCCCAACGCAGTAATAACGGGGTTAATTACAGTGAATTATATTGTGTGGGGCCAGGGGCTTGTGAGCGGTAAATTCCCCGGCTGGTAAGGCTTTTTAAACTTGATTATTAATGTTTTAAATTCTCGTGTCGGGGTTCCGGGTTGTTGTTTAAACGCCCTGTAAAGCCCTGGCTCAAGGGGTAAAAGGTCGCAGCTTAATATGGCTAACTTTTGGGGTTGATTGGTTCTAGGCCCGCCTCTAGCGCTCACCTTTGCCGCCGGGGCTGCTGAGAAACATCGCCGAGGGTGGGGTATCTCTCAGAAAAGAAGCCACGCAGACAATAAAACGGAATGATTTGAAAGGCGCTAAAATGATAGCGGCCAAACTACTGGCGACCAAAAACTATTTCCGGCAACGGTCAAGGTGTGTTAATTTAACCAAGCCTAACCCCAATTTCTGAGGTTGCTGGGCTTAGAGCCGGTTAACAGCGGAGCCGAAACCTGGCCCTGTCAACGGTCAAGGTGTGTTAATTTAACCAAGCCTGCCCCCAATTTCTGGATTTATCGGGCTTAGAGCCAATTAATAGCTGGGCCGAAACCTGGCCCAGTCAATAATCAAGATGTGTTAATTTAGCCAAGCCTGGCCCCAATTTTTGGGTTTATCTGGCTTAGACCACATTATCCGCGGGACTGAAGGTTATTTGCCGCCTGTTTGGGGCCTTAGGAGTACATAAAAGCAGGAACGGACCTCCCGTTCCTGCTTAAATTATCTTATGCTTTATCTCTCGCCCCTGCCCTCTGCTAACCTTGGCCTATTTCAGCAGGGCGGAACAGTGAATTTTCGTGCGTTTCAGTTCATTTCAACACAATTTATTATCTGCGTGGCGGCTGTTCTGGCGGGAGTTTTACCCACTTCTGGCCTGGCGTTTATCGGGGTCCTATTAACAACTTTGGCAGCAAAAGCCGCCCCCAAGACAGCCTCAAAACCAAGGCCTTATCACAGGGCTTAGCTATATTAAGCTACTAAGCTACGCTTTACCCCTAAACCAGGGCTTGCCAGGCGCTTATATCTTACTCCACGCTTAATTTTACCTGGTAATGTCTTTCCGCCTCATTGACGATGCCCCGCAGCTTTTTCTGTAGCTCCTTGGTTAAAGGCTGGGGCTTGTAATTGTCGTAAAGGTCTATGGCGGTTTCGTTGGCTTTCGTTAGCATTTCCACAGATCCCGAGGCTAACCAGTCGTCGGGCATACGCCGGTCAATTAAGACGCTGCGGCTCTGGGTTGCTTTAAAATGACGGTAGGTATGCTCATGGCTGACAAACTCCCCGCCAGGGCCAACTTGGCGGATAACGTCAACCGCCAGGGTCTCTGGGGTTACGTCAATACCTTTTACGGCGTGTTTTATCATGTCCGCTAACTCATTATCCATTACTAATTTAGCGTAGTCAAAGGTCATGCCCATTTCCAGCATACCTAAGCCATAGATGATATTAGCGCCGGCCAAAGCCGCTAAGGTAGCGGACAAGGTGGTTTCATGGGCCGCTTGGGCGTCTATTAGCTTGCTATCAACCTAACCGCCGGCTACAAAGCTGGGTAGCTTGTAATACTGGGCCAACTTGGCCACACCGGCGTTGAGCATACCCAATTCCGGCGCGCCCACCGCCGCTGTGGTGAAGCGCATATCCATCATCGTGGTTGAGCTGCCGTAAATAAAGGGATTACCCTTGTTAACTAACTGGCATAGCACTAAACCGGCCAACACTTCCGCATTGTGGCAGACCAGGGTTCCCGCTAGGGTTACAGGGGCGGTACCCCCAGCCAAAGCCATGGAGAGGACGTTAATTGGTATGCCGGCTCGGGCGGCGGCAACTATTACCTCGGAGGTATCCGGGTTTAAGGTCAGGGGGCTGTTGGGGCAGCAAAGGGGGGTGTAAATGGGGCGCTGGCGCAGGGCTTCCGGTCCGCCGGCAATGGCCGCCGCCATTTCAATAATGCGCTGGGCGTTATAGCCGCAGCTGGCGCCAATAAAACAGTGCTTGGTGGTATTATTAAAAATGGCCTCAGCGTTGTGAATACTCTGCACCTCCGGCGGCACATCGTCGGCGCCCAGGGCCCTTTCATAGACTGTGATGTTGTCCAAAGCGTCGCAGATGCGGGTAGCGTCCCGCAGAGCTTTTTTGCTGGAAAATTCCGCTTTTCTGGTATGGGGATTTACCACCTTCACCCCCTCGCCAAAGTTGGTAAAGGCTACCTTCTTATTTTGTACTACATAGTCCCGGTCCGGCAGGCGACCGGCCAGCAGCACGGTGCTGGGGGCGGCTTGAATCGCCTCCTCCACCAAATAGGGGGGGATTTTGACAATATTGCTAGCTGGGTCAATCATGGTGCCGGCGGCGGCGAATATTTCCCGTTCCTCCTCGCCGGGGACCTTAATGCCGACAGTGTTTAAAACCTCCAAGGTAGCGCAGTGAATGGCGTATAGGTCGTCTTCGCTAAAAAGGCACAAGCCCAGGCCCTGAAAGGGCGTAACTCCTGCTTGTAAAGTGTTATTCATGGCTACTCCTCCTTTAAATTTATCTTTAGCTGAGTTTAATTTCTGTTTTCCCCTTCAGTGTAAACCGGGGCGGCGGGGATTAAAATTGGCAAAACGTCAAGGAGGAAATATTTATTTTAGACAATCTGTAAAAACATTCTCCAGCCGGAGCGTTGTATATTTAAGAGAGTAAGGGGGCGGTTTTATGCTGATTAATAACCGTATAACCATGGCGGAGGTCCTGGAAACCGAGGACTTCCGGGATGCCCAGTTGATTGCGGGCCACGGCGGCCTCAATAAAGAGCTTAGCTGGGTGCATATTTTAGAAACTTGGGATGATTCTAACCGCTGGATAGATGGTAGCGAGCTAATTCTCTGCAGCGGGGTAGGGGTCAAGGACGGCCGGGAGCTAATACCCTTTTTCCAGCAGTTACTGGCCAAAAATATTTCCGGCTTTTGCCTCCAGCTCCATATGTATGTGTCCGAGGTGCCCCAAGAAATGATTGATTTAGCCAATGAATATGATTGTCCGCTTCTGGTTTTTAAGCGTTTGGTGCGCTTTATTGATTTATCCCGGAATTTAATTCGCATTATTCTGGAATATGTAAACCAGGATTACATCTTAGAAAAGCAAAAAATGGACGCCAATTATTGGCTGTTGGATTTACTTAACGGCAGCCTACAGGAGGCGGGGGTTGCGGAGCATTTGCAGTTGGACCGGGCCCAGCTGCGAAAATTCCGCTGGTTTGTCACGGTGGTGGAGTACCGCAAAAGCAAAATTACCTACCAATGGTCGGAAAGCATTTATTTGACTATTGCCAAAACCCTGCGAGCTATCTTTCAGGAACAGCAATTTTATTTTTATCCCTTTTTTGCCGATGGGCTCCTCACCGGCCTGGTGCTGGATTACGGCGCCAACGAAAACTGGAAGGAGCGCTTTGCCGCTGTAGCCGAAACCATAAACCGGAATTTGCGTATACAGGATGGCAAGCCCCAGCTAATTCTCGCCGCCGGTTGCCGCTGTCAGGACGTAAAGGAGGTGCCCCGCAGCTACCAAACAGCCTTAAAAACCTTGGCTATCTGCCAAAAATTCCCCTTAAAGCGCCATATTTATGAGGACTTAAATTTGTACTTTATTCTCTCCTTGATAAAGGACAGCGATAATTAGAGGAGCTACAGGAATTTGTTATGGAGCAACTCAAGCCCTTATTGAGCTTTGATATTACCCATAACGGCAAGCTCCTGCCTACCTTGGCGAAATACTACCAGTGCAACGGCAGCAAGCAGCTAACGGCTCAGGAATTAAATATCAGCAGACAAAGTCTGTATTACCGCTTGGAACAAATTGAGGCCATTCTCGGCAAAGACCCTCTTTTAATGGAGGGCCGCCTAACTCTGGAAATGTGTCTGGCCTTTTATCCCTTTTTCCTGAGAAGCGAGTAAAAATTCCAGTGCCTGACATAACGTCAAAAAAGAAGTTTGCTATCTTGACAAAATGCTAATATTTTGTCATCTCCGCTTTTGCTAAACTCGTGTTAGAGATGAGAGTTACTTTCTGTTTTCCTGTTACACTCACGGGTTTTATTTTAGCAAGAAAGGAGTATCCTTATGCCAGTTATACCTATTCTCCAAGGGGGTATGGTGCTTTTTGCCGCTATTTTCGGAGCGTTTTTAGGGCGGGATATCTATCAGCACCGGGATTCAATGTCTAACAAAAATGTCCTGGCTTTAGCTGCCAGCTCCGGAATACCCTTGTTTTTCGACGCCTTGGGTATTGGCAGCTTCGCTCCCCAGACCACAATTTATAAGCTGAGCCATTTAATTCCCGATAAGCTAATACCAGGCTCCCTTAATGTTATGTGTTCCTTACCCTGCGCTATTTCTTGTATCTTGTACATTACTGTAATTGAGGTTGACCCCATAACCCTGTTTTCCACTGTGGCGGCGGCAGCGGTGGGGGCGGCCTTAGGCGCGCGGTTTGTGGCGCGGCTGCCGGAAAAGAAAATCCAAATCGGCATGGGCATAGCCCTAATTGTTGTGGCTCTGGTCATGATTATCCGCCAATTGGGCTTAATGCCCCCTGGGGGCGAGGCCACCGGTCTCACCGGCTGGCGTTTAGTCGTGGCCATTGTGGGCTGCTTCATCATTGGCGCTGTAATGACCATTGGTATCGGCAATTATGGCCCCATGATGGCCCTTACCTATTCTCTGGGCATGAGTCCGGCTTGCGCTTTTCCCATTATGATGGCCAGCGGCGCTTACCTGATGACCGCGGCGGGGTTTAGCTTTGTCAAGGCCGGCGCCTATGACCGCAAAGCCTGTTTAGTCGGGGTTTTCGCCGGCGCCATTGGCATTATCATCGCTGTGCTGGTGGTAAAATCCCTGCCCCTCTACATTCTCACCTGGATTGTCATTGTGGCCATTCTCTACGCTTCGATTATGATGCTGCGCTCCGGGCTACAAAGGGGCGCTAAGGAAAAGGACATACCCCAAGAAGCAGCTTAACAGTTGGTATATGCCCGCCGGCAGAGAGCAAAGCCCCTCTGCCGGCGATATTTTAAGGAGGGGAGACCATGTTCACCTCTGGGAAAAAGTACAATAAAAAACTCTTATTTACTAGTTCAGCCATTGTTGTGGCTGTATTCTGCTTAGGGGTGGGGCTGCCCGAGTCCTTCTCCCATGCTACTGCCTGGCTGAAGCAGAATATTACCCTCTACTTTGGCCCTTGGTTTATTCTGCTAATATGCGGTTTAACCTTTCTTTATGGCTTTATAGCTCTGAGCCGTTACGGTAAATTAAAGCTCGGTTTGGCCGGGGGAACTCCGGAATTTAGTAACTTTTCCTGGTTTGCCATGTTGTTTAGCT
>DXZC01000095.1 GCA_019415505.1 Peptococcaceae bacterium
TAATAATATAGCAGATTCCTTTAACCTCTCCACCGGTTCCAGGGCCCAGTCAGAGATTGACGCCTCATCTGTAAATATTCTATTTTTTAGGAGATCTTCGCTCTCCTGCAAGACCCGGCTATCCTGCAATACCGCTAAACGGTAGAGCATGACCCCGGCTTCCTCACGGGTGATGTTATCATTGGGGAAAAAGGCGGTTGGAGTTTTGCCCTCAATAATACCGCTGGCACTGGCCCATTCCATCGGGGCAGCGTACCAGGCGTCAGGCTCCACATCGGCAAAGTCAGTCACGCCGCTGCAGCTGGAAAGGTCGGCCTCCGCCGCCAAGGTAAGCATTTTCGCAAATTCCGCCCTGGTAACGGCCTCCTGGGGCATAAAACTAGATTCAGTCCTGCCGCTCACTATGCCCAGTTGGGATAAATGGGAGACATAGAGCTGATACCAAGCGTCCGCCGGTACATCGGCAAAGGTGGGCAAGGCGTTGTATTGCTTCATTAACTCCGTGTCGGTTTCATCGTAAACAAAGGTTATGGTATTGTTGGCCTTATCCACCAAGATTTTGTCAGCTCCGGGATTATAATCCTCCTCCGGGCCGGGAACATAGGCTTCCTCCCCCACGACTCCCCCGGATAAGCTCAGGCAAAATACGGCTATTAAACCTAATAGCAAAATTTTCTTTTTCATGTTAATTCCCCTTTCCCATTGATGTTTTATTAATTTCTTAATCCCATTATTCCTCTCCCTCAGCTCTTACCCCTCAGCTCTTACCACAAAGTTCACAACCCGAAAGTTCCTAACCCCAAAACTCCTAACCACAAAGCTCTTACCCTAACTTGGTTCTTACCCTGAAACACCGACGGGGTTCTTTTAGTACCCCCTCTTTTTTCACCGCTTGCGCAAATTTATCAGGCTACTGCCCAACGCAAACTGGGGCAGATAATTTTACTTATATAAATATTAAATATATAATAACATAAAATTTAACGTAAAACTAAGGCATGTCAAAACTTACGCTGTTTTTGTTGAAATTTACACTTTTGCCCTCATTTGCCACCCCAATTTGCTGAAATTATACACATAAGGCCGCGCCCCAAAACCAAATTTACTCTAAAAAAACAGCCGGGACAGCTGGTAGTAAAATGTCAACACACAGCGACATTTACTACTAGCCGTCCCGGCAATTTAAGCATATACAATTAAAAGTATTGGCAATAAAACCAGATACTTTGGCAAGAAGCCAAACTTTTATCCAGTCCAGCAGGAGGAACAGCCAACGCCAAATTTAAATAAAGCAGTGGCGCAAAGGAGAATAATTTTTACTGCCCCCTGAGCTTTGCCCAGCCGTCTGACCAAAAACAACTATTCTTTAGTCTTAAAAAAAGGCAGCTCTTTGTTACAGGTATAAATGTAACTCTGCAAAAATATGGTCACAGGAATAATTAAAATACACCCCAAATTGCCAATTAAAAGTTGGCTCACCTCTTGGAGGAACAACTGGTCGTTAACTATCACGCTAAAGCTTTGGTGGTAATTAAGATAGACAATCAGAAAAGCCATGAACTCACCGGCAAAGACGAAAAATAAGGTGTTGACCATGGTGCCTAAAATGTCGGCGCCCATATTCTGCCCGGATTTTACTAACTCTAAAAACGCGAGATTTCTGTTATTTTCGTATACTTCGTGTAAAGAAGTGGCGATATCTAAAGCCGTGTCGGTAATAGCGCCGGTCAGACCAATGAGGATTACCGCTATGGCCACATCCACAAAACGAATGGCAATATCAGGAGAGTAAAGGTAAAAGATATCATTAAATCTCAGGCCAAAACCGTTAATGCTCCCTTGATAGCCAATAAAAACAATTAAGGCCGTGATAACCAATAAAACAACCGCTATAGCTAAATAGGCGATTTTTGTCTTATAATTTAGACCATTGATAAAAAACAGGATAAAGGCGCTGGCCCCTAAAGAAAAGACTAGGGCGATAACAATGGGATTTAAACCTTTGCAAATAAGAGCCACAGCGAGAACAATGGCGAAAAAATTAACGAATAAGGAGAAAAAGGCCTTAACGCCCCTTTTTTTATTGATCAGCGCCAAGAGTAAGAATAAGATGATTGATAATATCAAGATAATAGTCATAATGTCCACTTCCTCCTCAAGGCGAGATTAACCAAGTAGGAAATAGGCACCGCTAAAATAATACCAATGCTTCCCACTAAAGCCCGGATAATTTCCACTGAACCATAATATTCAAAGGCAAAGGGTAAAGGCATACCGTTGCTGACCACCAAAACTATGCTGGGTAAGGCCCCGACAATACAGGAGAATAACAACACGTTCATAATTGTACCCGTGATATCCTGGGCAATCTCCCAAGCTGATTTTTTTAAACTTTGGCTGGAGATGTGGGGGTCCTTACTAATTAATTCATTAATTGAAGTAGCCATAATAATGGCGGTATCCATAATAGCCCCTAAACCGCTAATGAGCACACTGCTATAAAAGATGTTTTTATAGTCATAGATATAGTCTAAAAACTCCACTGTTTCATAGTAGAAGCTATCCTCAAATACTTTAAAGGTGATCATCGCGATGGTCATCATAAGGGCAACGCTAAGTAAAGTGGCAATAATGGCGCTCAGAGATTTTTTATTAACCCCGCTAATAATCAATAACGTAATGGCGGTAAATAAAATGGTGCCTAAAATAAAGAGGAGAAAGACATTATAAAGCCTAGAGCGGAAAAACATAATTAAAATAAAGACGCCAATATTTATAAAGGTAGATAAAAGAATTAAAAGGCTTTGCTTGGAAGATACCAAAAAGAGGAAAAAGCAGAAAATGGCCAGGAGCAAAGCAGCATAGTAATCCCGCTTTAGGTCCTGAACCGACCTTACAGTTGAATCATCGGCCAAGGTCACAAAGACGTCGTCTCCCTCGGCAATATTGAAACCTTTTAACCCTGAATGAATCCGTATATTCTCAAATTCCAGGATAGCGCCTTTGTTTGACCCGTTCATTACCTTTGCCGTTATCTCCTGCTTGTAGCTGGGTTGAGTTTCGTTGACTTCATAATATTCGGTTTCGGTAACATCTAATACCTTGACAATAGTTTCAGAATAGAGAAAATAATCGAATTTTACAAATACCACAGCTCCGGTGAGGCAGATCAGCAGCAAAAGTAAGCCTATTATTCTAGCTTTGTTGTTGTGAGCATAGCTTTTAAGCTGTTCCATGTGGCACTCCTCTGTTAAAGTTCGGAATGGGAATCCAACTGGTCATAATCAACCTCCTGAAAGCCCTCGGGAATCGTCAAGGGAATTTCCTCAGGCACGCCTGGGCTTAACTGGTTTAAAGTTATAACAATAGATTCCTCCGGCATGGCGATAGCATAAAGGCCGCCTTCAGGATTGGTGTAAATATTCAGGGTGGATTTTTCGCCATCCTTTTTATTAAGGGTGTAAGCATCGTATTTATAGGTGGTACCCTGCACTGTCTGTTTGCCGCTATCAGTATATACGGCGCTGTTATAATCATAATCTATCATGTTGCTGACCATATTATGGGGCGGCAGGTTTTCTGGGGACTGGGCATACAGTTGCAGGCCATCTAAAACCCGATACATAACGCCGTCGCTATACAAAAAGCGAAAATTGGAATCATTGGAATTGCGGTAACGGAAATTAAAGTTCTCGCCGTCAACATACTCCAGCACTATGCTGTGAACACCCTCGTATACGCCGTCCCCGGACAAGGTGTAAGTACCGGACTGCAAAATTTCCAAATATTCTTGGGTGGCCTGGCCGTTGTTGCCGCAAGCGGTGAGCAGCGGCGCGGAAAGTAATATGAGTATAATAATTAAGCGGTATTTCATGGTGCTCTCCTCCGGCATTATAGGTAGCAGTTCCCTGTTGCACCAGTGTGCAACAGGGAACTAGCCTTTATGTTACTTCAAGAGGAATAGGGAAATAACATTAACAACAGTTTCGCGATATAACAGTATCAGGTTAACGGTCTAACTCTAATACATTATAGAGGAATTGAGCGCATTCGCCACGTTTAGTATTGGTCAACGGTCTAATAGTATTGTCCTCATAACCATCAATCAAGCCCAATTTTGCCAATACTGTCACGGGTTCTTGAGCATAGGCTGATACATTGCCAAAGTCTGCAAAGTCTACTGCCTTATCGGGAATTGTCGCGGGTAAGATATTGGTTATAGTCAAAGCCCGATGGGTAATTACAAACATATCTTGGCGGGTAATATTATCGGTGGGTGAGAAGTAACCTTCATACCCTTCAATAAGCCCATAAGAGGAAGCTATATCAATGCACTCTTTGGCGTAAGCGGGAATCTTATCAGCGTCCTTAAATTCAACCGGAGCGCCTGTACCAGGTTTCAAGTCCAGCATACGCACGAGCAAGGTAGTGAACTCAACTCTGGTGATGTTTTTATCAGCATTGTAAATATTGTTGCCAATACCCTGAGCTACATCTCTAGCCCGGAGATATGTAACAGCGGGATCCATCCATCTGTCCTTGGTGTCAGTAAAGGATTCAGTTTTTACAAAAGCGGGTTTGTAAACACCATATTCAGCGGTCTTAACATAAAGCGCCGCATCTTCGCTATCGTACCAGGAGCGGGCAATAACGTCGCCTTCAGCGGATTTAGCTACAATATAATTAGCGTCTTCGCCCTCAGCTGCAGTGTAAGGAATTTGATAGAGCATGGCCGCGCTGCCGGTTAAGGCAATAGCCTTATCACCTTGTTTTATAGCAACTTCAATGCCGCCGTCTTGGGAAATTAGGGAAACATCCACAGCGCCGTCGCTGGCAGCGCTAATTTCTTGCCATACCGCGGCGGGAATGGTAACGCCGGTGTTATCCGGAAGGATAATTCTCAAGGAGCTGTCTGCAAGCTCGTCAGGATTTACAGTCAGAACAAAACCATTCATATCCTGAAGTTTTTCACTAGCGGTGAAATCGAAGGTCAGGTTGTTCTGCCCTGCTTCAACCCATTGTGCCCATTGGTCGGCAGTGGGATTGGCAGTGCCAATACCGTTTTCACCCAGGGTTACATCTTTATCACTAATGGTAGAGCCGCCGCTAGCTTTAATCTTCTGGCTGTATACTAAGGTAGCGCCATCGGAGCTAACAGTAAAGCCATTATCTTCTTTAGCCAGGTCTTGAGAGAATACATAGCCTTTCGGTGCGGCAAAGGTTAAAGTATAGGTGTAAGTGGTGCCACCCACAATGCTATCGCCAAAGTTTGCGCCCTTCAAGGCCCAATCTTCCACTAATCTTACAGACCAGGGCTCGGTAACAAGAATACCAGCGCTGGTGGGAGCTACCAGGGTTTCACCATGTACTAATTCTTCCGGCAAGGTAGGCGGATTTTGGAAGCTTACCTTGGTAATAGTTTCTTCATCCACGTCAGCGCCGTTAATCCAGATTGGATTGGTAACGGCCATTCTGCCGTTAGAGGAAACAGCGCCCAGGGAAATCCATTGCTTACCCTTAACATTTTTCAATTCAACCCGGAAGTCTTGTAAGTTGTTGGTTAAAGATTCATCGCTATAAGTTGTGGCGGAGAGGCAATTCTTAAAGTTATTAAAGGCTGAACCGGTACTGAGGGTATCCTTGCCCATACTGCTGAACACATACACATTGGTAATGTCTTCCAAAGCGGAAATATCGAATTTAGCAGTAAAGTCACCGTTATTATCAGTCCAGTAGGTTTCGCCGTACATCAAACCCTTGGTGGCGGGGATAATGTAAACGCCGTTGCTGTTAAAGCTGTGGCCTAAGGCTTCACTCCGGCCAAATTCTAAACCGAATCTGTCAAAGTCAGCTTCAGATATAGCATCCCCATTGTCTAAAAAGACATAGGATCTGGTAGCGCCGCTGTTGGCGCTGGTGCCGGACTGGTGGATATCAGTGCTGCCCCAGATATAGTGGGGGCGTTTCACCGGTACATTGCGGTGGGATTCACCACGTATATATGCATTCCAGTAGGCCATGGCTTCGTTATGATAGTTAGCGTTGAATTGAGCTTCCAAGCCGTCGAAGTCATCGATTAAGCCGCCGGGAACCGTCTTGTTATTGTCAGCTAAAAGCATACCATAACTGCTGGTGGGATGGTTGGCGCCAATAGAAGCCCCAAAGAGGTGACCTTGGTCAATAATTCCTTTGAGGGATTGATTGGTATTAACAACATTGTTTTCCTGGTCACGGTCAAGGTATTGTTCATAGCAATCTACAGTAAGAGGCATTATATCGAAGTGGGCCCAACTGGCGGTAACTTCTTCCGAGGGCATATAGCCGACAATGTCCATTTTCTGGCCCCATTGATAGACCGGATAATTATCCAGTACGAATTCATGGTCATCAAGGGTCAAAACGTCCAAACCAGCGGTTACCTGTGCCTTGGCTACCACTTCCGGCGAGGAAAAGGCGTCCATACGCTGTCCGTGATGGTGATTATCAATACTGTACCAGTTTTCCGGAGTTGGATTCTGGGAATCCACTTTTATGGTATGAGTATTTCCGGAGTTGGTATTGCCGCTAACTTTTATGGAGCCGCTTTTGGTGCCCTCAATATATGAGGAGAAATTATAGCCCTCGCCATAGCAAGTAGCGGTATAATCGCCAGGGGCTACCAGGGCGGTAACGGAACCTTTCACCACTTCCTTGGTGCCAGGGCCATAAGCGCCCTCTTCCAATTCGCCTTTGCTGCTATTATCACTGAAGAAGTAGCTCTTACCAGTAAAGGCGGCAGTCGGGGTTGATCCTACCATAACGCGGCCCCAAACGGGTTCGCCGCTTTCAGCGTCTTCAAAATTAAAGGTTACGGGAACTTTGTAAGCGCCGGCAGTGAGGTCAATAGTTTCGCCGTCCGCAGCGCTGGTAAAGTTGTCACTAGGAGCGCTAGTTACAGTGTCGGTTAATTCTACCCGCAGATTGTATTCCTGGCTGGCATTTTCGTTGGGCAAATCTACGGAGTAATTGCCTTCAGCGTCGCCCATTACCCAACCGTAGAACTCAGAGCCGCGGTAAACCAGAACAACAGGATATTTTGTCTTACCACCGTTGGCGTCCTTAACTGTACCGGAGATATTAAAGGTATCTAAGCCTTTATAATCGGCCCAGAAGTCGTAGACCTTTTGCCAAGAGCATTTGTCATCAACCATTAAATAGGATTCGTAAACACGGGATTCACCCGGGTCGTATGAAAGATCTGCGAAATTAAATTCCCGATAGCCCGTGGCGCCGCTAAAGCCGCTAAAGGGATGAGTAGTACCATCGGAGCTGGTATTTTCCCCGGGGCAAATCAAAGCGGTGGAAAATTCACGTTGGGGATTGCCGTTTTTATCAGCAACCCAGTTATAGGTATTGGCAGCGCTTAAAGCCGCTACAGTTTTAGTGTCAATACCATCGCCACCTTTGTTGGATAAGCTCAACTGATTTTTAATGGCCTTTGTAACTGCTTCCGAGCCTTTGTTTACAATGGTATCGTACATATAGGCGTAATCAACTCCAGGATCAATGCTATAATAGGATATAACATCAAAATCCCTTTGTACGCCAGCGTCGGGAACGGTAAATTTGCGGTTAATCTGCACAGCCCAAGTACCGTTTGTTTCATCTATTTCCTTAGTTTGGAAATTGTATTTAACCAAGTCGCACCATACCATGCCGCTGTTAACCGGCGCCCAGGCGTCCCAGTTATTAAACAGGAACTGGCAGGTTAAAACAGTATCCTTACCAAAGCTGGCTTGTTGCCAATCAGTGGAATTTTCAGGCATGGAAACGCGTCCCGCGTCAAGAATAGAGCCGCCGGGATAACCCCAGGGATCCGCGGTACCAATGGCTAAAACGATACCTACCTCACCGTTAGTAATGAGGATATCGGCAGGGTGTATTGCCAAACCGTCCTGGAAGATAGGGGTCTTGCCATCGGCTTTATCCCCTAAATAAGCCTGTGTAGTACCGATGTACAGGTCATCAGTGGCAAACCCCTCGGCAATTCTCTTATCAATGGAGAACTTTGTGGGGTTGTCCGCGTCGTCCTGCACATAGGAATAGTCCGCTGCTGAGACGTTAGTGGCAAAGCAGAACACTAAAATCATTGTCATAAAAATTGGCAAAAATAATTTGGAAAATCTCATAGGAAATCTCCTTCTAAAATAAAATAAACAAAACACACTTATCAGGTGCACCCTTTCATCAATAACCTTACTATTAAAATATGTTTTACTCTTCCATTGTTAAACTACTAATTACTCCCCTCCCTTCACTATGTTATGCTAACTCTCCTACCTCCTTCTTTGATATATTATGTAAGTCTTAAAATATCTCAGTATCTCCTAGTACCATATGACATACTTTTTGGCAATTAAAAATAGTGCAAAAAAATTCAGTATATTAACTCTCAAACGAGAAAATATACTGAAATATAATAATTATATGTAAGTA
>DXZC01000096.1 GCA_019415505.1 Peptococcaceae bacterium
CTACCATGCCCGCCAATGACATGGTAGTAGAAGGTAGCTTCCAGGTAAACTCCTATGATTTAACCGTTACTTATCAGGACGACAGCGGCGCTGAGCTTCTGCCACCTTATCGTGACACCGTAGAATATGGCAAGGACTACTCCGTAAATTCTCCGGAAGTACCGGGTTATACAGCTGATGTAACTGTAGTTGCCGGTAAAATGGGAACTGAGGCTGTAACAGTGGTAGTGACATATGCGAAAAATATGGTGGACATCACTTATACAGTGGAATACCGCTTAGGTGAGGAAGAGGTTTTAGCTGACTCTCAGTCCTTTACCGTTACCGTTTGGGAGCTGGAACCGACCTTTATTGTGGACTCCGTAGCTGTGAGAAATTATGCTGACTATACCTTCGACCGTTACAGCTCGGCCCTGCCGGTGAGCGTTACGGCTGGCAGTGTAATAGTGGTCTATTATACCGCTAATCCCGCAGATATCCCCGTTACTCCCGTTGACCCTGTTGATCCTCCGGCTCCGCCAAATCCCCCAGCTCCTACAGGCCCCGCAACGCCTACCGGTCCTGTAGCAACCCCGACAGCTCCGGCTTTAGCTACTACTCCGACTGGTACCACCGTTACCACAACAGTGACGCCCCTCGCTTCCTTGGATAATGAGGAAATCCTGGCGCCGGTTGATAACGATACCACCACCATCGCGGACCCGAAAACTCCCCTTGCTCCCCAGGGACACTGGGCTCTCCTTAACCTCATACTGGCCATCTGCTGTGCCGTAGCAATGCTACTGCTCCTCATTGGTTATGTATTTGGTAGGAAGCGTGATGATGAAGATGAAGAGGTAGCGGAGGCAGCGGCGGCGGCCGACGAGACAGAGGAGGAAACTCTGAAGCGCAAAGGTATCTGGCGGCTTCTCAGCATCATTCCCGGCCTTGGCTCCATTATCGTGTTTATTCTCACTGAGAATATGACCCTACCCATGGTGTTTGTGGATAGATGGACCCTGTTAATGGTTGTTATCGCTTTAGTACAGCTCATTGTTGTATTAATGTCCAAGAAAAAACGTGTTACCCCCGATGAGGAAGAAGAAACTGTGATGAATTAAGTTAAAACCCGAATAGGAAACAGAGAAGGCATACCAAAAAGGTATGCCTTCTTCTCATTTCATTTAATTTTAGTTCTAAAGCAGCGTATTTTATTTATTTCCCTGGGCTGGGCTAGTTTGCCCTTGTTTATAGGGGGTAATATCGTGGCAGGAAAGGAGGCAGGCCTCCTCGCCGCCCCAGCGGATTAGGGAGGCGTCAGCCATGGACCACACCTGTAAAACGGGGTTGTATACCTCCATGGTGGTGTTAACCGCTGCTCGGATATTTTGGGCCGGGCATAACCGGCAGGGGGTAGCCCGCTGGAAAAATACGCTATGGCAGCACATCCCCTCCTCAGCGTGGGGGGCTATTTCCCGGGTTTTGGCGTTAAGATACCGTAATTTAAAGGTATCCGGGTCAATTACATAAATCCAGGAATTTTGGTTATTTAACAGGGTGTGTAAGTCCTTAGTTCCCTGGGCCAGCTTATCCTGAACCCGCTTTTTTAATAAAAAGGTCGAGAGTAACTCTGCCAGGAGGGTAAGGGGCTTAATTTGGTTTTGGTCCCACATACGTTTATTTAGGCAATCGTCAAAACCAATAAATCCCGCCGGTTCGCCGTTATTATAAATTATACATTGGAGCATGGAATGAATGCCCTGGTCCGCGATTATTTGGTACTGCTGGGGCGGCAAGGTCTCAGTATTAACGCAATAAAATACGCCGTTAACGTCAAAGTTGCTGTAGTAATCGCCTAAATCCTCGTGTTTAACATTCTGTAATTGGTTAATTTGCGGTTCAATACCCTCGCTGCACCATTCAAAGGTATTGGAGCAGTAACTGCCATCGGCTGAATCCTCAAAAATGTAAGCGCGGCTCACATTATAGCGGCGGCCAATCAGTTGGAGAATGGAATTAATCACCGCGTCAGTATCATCGTTTTGATATAAATCACGGGCTATTTCTTGTATTAGGGCTATGGTTTCAAAGTCATAGGCTTCGTCCGATTCAATGCGGGTGTTGGGTCGCATTAGCTCTTGGGAGCCTAAATCGAATATTTTAGACATCGTATCTTTATCGTATAGAGCGCATTTGTTTTTGCCCTGGACTTTAGCGCTATGGAGGGCTCTGTCGCAGCATTGGTATAAATCGTGAAAATTTTCCGCGTCCTTATGGTAGTAAGCGGCGCCTATACTACAGGAAAGGTGGCAGCTTTGCAGCTCCTGGGCTAAAATGTTTTGTATGGCGTTTATCAGGCTTTTGGCCTTCTCCGCCAGAATCTCCTCTTGGGGCAGGTTGTGTATATAGATTAAAAATTCATCGCCGCCAACCCGGGCAATAATATCCTCCAAATGGAAGAGCTTTTTCAGCAACCCCGCCACCTCAATTAAAACCGCGTCCCCGAACATATGGCCAAAGTTATCATTGATGGCTTTAAAATTATCCAAGTCAATTAGCATCATGGCAGAGTTGGTTGTCTTTTGTTCCTGTTTCATAAATTCTTTAATCCGGCGAAAGGCGGCGTTTTTATTGTATAAGTTGGTGAGGTGGTCCTTTTTGGCCTTTTCAATCAGGTCCTGGGCCAAGCGTTTCTCACTGTCTATATCCAAAATTACCCCAATGGCTTTGAGGGGTTTGCCCTCAGCGTTAAATTGAGTGGTGGCCCGAATCCGGCACCAGAGGTAGTGGCCGTCAGCATCGGCGACGCGTACTTCCGTTTCACCATAGGCCAGCCCCGCTATTACGTCCTGCATGAGGTTGAGAAAGCCGGGTATGTCCTGGGGCATAAGGTGGGATACTTGGGGTATCTTTTGGCTGACATTCTCGGTAATAGGCTGATACCCAAACTTCTTCAGCCAGTTGGCGGAATAGTGGATTCTGTCCTGGTTAATATCCCACTCAAAAATAATATCATTGGTCTGGTTCAGAATAATTTGGTGCCTTTCCATGGTTAAGCGCAGCTTTTCCTGGGCTGCCTTGGTTTTAGTAATGTCAATTAAAACGCAGTTTAAATATTCAAAACCGTCCTCGCCGGTGAAAAGCTGGCATTTTTCCAGCGCCCAAATAACTCGGCCCGATTTGGTGGTGAGGCGAAATTCCAGTTCCGCCGTATTTTTCCGGGAAATTTCCTTGAGGAATTTAGCCATAACCTGCTGGCCCTCGTCCGGCTGTAACAGTTCTAAAAAACGGTTGTTAAATTTTTGGGCAATTTCTTCCCTGCTGTATTCTAAAAGGGCGGTAAAGCCCCTATTGGCTTGAAGTATGGTAAAATATTGGTCGTTGAGGCATTGGTAAAAGCCTACCATGGTGTTTTCCAGGGCATGGCTATCCTGGGAGGTTTGCCGGCCTTGGGACTTGGGGGTCTGTGCCAGCTCCCGCCACACTAAAATTATTCTATGCTGCCGGGGGTCTGCCATATTTATCCGCAGAGACGATACTTGGTACCAGGTGTAATCCCCTAGGTCATGGTTAAATACCCGGCATTTGTGGGAGCGTTTGGTGGAGCCGCTAGCTAAAAAGTCCCGGCCGTGTTGAAAATTCAACATTTCCGCCCTATCGTCAGGATGCACCGATCGCGCCACAAAAACCCGGTAAGTATCCTGGAATAGGCCACCGGCGCGCAATAGGTCAAAGTCGTTGTTTTTAGTATATACCAGGTGGTAAATACCGCTATCAATATCCACCTCCATAACAGTGGAATCCTCATAGCGCAACATGGCAAAATACTTCATTTCCCCCATTTCCCCGGTGTTCTCTGTGGGGGGCTGATATAGGCTGTGGCCGGTTATTTTTTCTCTTTCCGGCTTTGGGTCCATGCCGTCGGCATATTCTCTGGTCAGTTTCACAAAGGATTGGCGCACATTTTTAAAACATTCCAGTAGCTGGGGGAAAATTGGCCGCAGTCGCCATTTAATATCATGTTATAGGCTTTGGTTGGGGAATAAGCTTTCTTATATACCCTGTCTGTGGTTAAAGCGTCGTAGGCGTCGGCAACCCCTACCGCCTGGGCGCAAATGGGAATGTTCTCCTCCTTTAAGCCGTCGGGGTAGCCTTTACCGTCCCAGCGTTCATGGTGGTGGCGACAAATATTATAGGCATAGTAGAGGTATTCTTTATCGTGCATCCGGTTGAGGCTGTTCAAAATTTCACAGCCCCGTTCCGTGTGGGTTTTCATAATGGCAAACTCCGCCTCAGTCAGGGGGCCGGGCTTATTGAGTATGGCGTCGGGAATAGCTATTTTGCCAATGTCGTGGAGGGTTGCGGCGCTGACTATGACGGAGATTTTGCTAGCGTCGAGATTATATTCCGGGTAATTGTGCATTACATCCTCTAAAAGGAGCTTGGTAAACATACGAATACGCAAAACGTGCTGACCCGACTCAATGCTGCGGTGTTCTATAACTGAGGACAAGGCGTCCATCAACACGTCCCTGGATTCCTGTAAATTGGCTGCCTGCTCCGCCACTAATTCCTCTAGGTGGAGCCGGTGGCGGTTCAATTCCACCACATTTTTTAGCCGCCGCCGTACAACGTGGGGCTCAAAGGGCTTGGGCACAATGTCTGAGGCGCCCAGGTCAAAAGCTCGGACTTCGCTTTCGGAGGAGTCCTGGGCGGTTATGACAATGACCGGAATCATACCTATAAGGCCGCTGCTGGCCATTTCCGCCATAACCTCATAGCCGTCCTTGCCCGGCATAATAATGTCCAAAAGCAAAGCGGCAATGCTGTCCTTGTATTGGTGTAGCAGCATTAGCCCCTGTTCACCGTTTTCCGCTTCCAAAATCGTATATTCTTCCTCAAATAAGGAGCGGAGAATGGCGCGGTTAATTTCCATGTCATCGACAATTAACAGTGTATTTCTGTTCATGGTACCCCCTGAGTTAAATAATTGCTGTCATAATCCTTTGTGTTTATGCCAAGGAACCCTCAGCTTACGGCTTAATTTTTAATCCTAGTAACTAACTAGTATTATAGAACAAAGCCGACCTTTTGACAAGAAATTTAGTCCTTTGCCCCATAATTTAATGTAAGTTGTCAACACTTAGCGGCTTATTAAGTTTAAAGTTTTGAATTTTGCTTTTGGGCTAACGCCCCTTGGTCTACCTGGCCTGGGATTCTTAGTGCCGGGGTAATTTCACCTTTAAGGGTTTACCTTTACTTTTTGGTGCCAGTTGCTTTCTGCTTTTCCCTAGCTGTCAGGGCTTTAAGCAAATGCAAATTAAGGCTTGGTAGCTTTCTAGTTTTGCAGTCAGGCGGTTTTTAACTGGTATTCCGCTTCCCAGCCCTATTTTGGGCTGAGGGCGAAATATTTAGTTACTCGAAGCCACTTCATAACCTTGGGCCGGATAAGACATCAATAGAGAACCTGAAGAGAGAACCTTGTGAGAGAGTTTCTGAGATGGCTTTAAGGGAAAGTTTAAAAGAGGAGGGCTTTAAGATAGGATTTTAAAAGAGAATCTTAAAAGGGGGCTTTAAGTAAGAGCTTGAGGGTAAGGCTTTATGGCGGTATTTAAGGGTAGGGCTTGATTGGTAATTTTACCCCCAAAATATATTATTGCCGGACAACACTATTGTCAAAGAGTTTTCACTCCACGGCAACAACGCGGTCCGGCAATTCTAAATAGTGATTTGGATGGATATCACTTTTTTAGCGTAACAAATTTTCTGTATTTTTTATTCTTTAACTACCTTATTCAGGCATTAATTTTCTTTTTTTATATACTGTAGTTTAAACTTCTGTGGAGCGGCATTTAGGCGCCAGCCGTGTCATACCCAAGTTCACTAATAGGGAAATAGCCAGGGAAACCGGGGCCATAAGGGCTGTTATTGCTATGGTATAAGCTTTTAAAGCCAAGCAAATAACGATAATAGCAACCTCGGCAATTAAAAATATACGCAAGCGCTTCTTATAGGCTTTAAACTCCGCCGCGCTTAGGGGCCTGTTCTTATGCTCCGAAGGCGCCATTAGTATAATAATAATCAGGGCTATAGCCAAAAGGGGTATGCCTAGCTGGTAGGACCAAGGCAGATATTTTATAAGTAATACCGCCGCTAATATTTGCAGTATTGAAGCTATATAACAGCGGCCCTCTGTACTGGCATGGGCGCCGCCGCCATATATTCTCAAGGGAAAAAAGAACGCAACATATAATATTGCTACCCATGTTGCGCCAATAAGATATGATATGGAAATTACAGGAATCATGGTCAGTAAAATCATGATAATATCATGTAAGCCAAAAGCGTAAAGCTCGGCCTTATCCGGCTCAATAATACCGTGGGTAACCATAATTCCAATCAGTTTGTCAGAGAGAATATGGTTCATTCTTTATTTGATTTTTTTCAGCTTTTCTGCACCCTTGGGTAATTCCGGTTGATAATCTAAAAATCTACAGGGCGAATTGGCGCTTACTACGGTCAGAACCAGAGCTAAAGTAGCAATGCTACCGCCGAATCTAACCATCATTTTTTCCATAACTTTTTTCATTATGAAACCTCCCTTACTTTTAATAAATTTAGTAGGCTTGGGGAATTACATCCCAGTTCTCATTTGACCTTTTTCAAACTTTCCGCGCCCTTGGGTAATTCCGGTTGATAATCTAAAAATCTACAGGGCGAATTGGCGCTTACTACGGTTAGAACCAGAGCCAAAGTAGCAATGCTACCGCCGAATCTAACCATCATCTTTTCCATAATCTTTTTCATAATAATCCTCCGTTACATCTTTTTTCGTATTATACAACAAAAAATAGACCTGTGCCGTGACTTGTTGAAATTTAAAGGTTTTTTGTAGAAATTTAAAGTTTAAGAGAAGGTAGTCATAAAAATGTCTCGAAATAATAGGTATTAGCCTAAAAAAGGTGGTTTTCATAATTGTACCGCATTGCCATAGTTGACGATGAACAAGCTATTTGTTCCCAACTGGAAAAAATAATTTTAGAATACCAGAAGCAGTTAACAATCAAAATGGAAATTTCCGTATTTTTATCCGGGGAGGAATTGTGCGCCGCCCTGGATGACGGTATGGATATTGACCTACTGTTTCTGGATATTGAATTGTACGAAATCAACGGTATTGAGGTTAGTAAAAAAATACGGGAACAAATGCAGAATCACCAAATGCAAATTGTTTTTATATCCGCTAAGGAAAAATATGCCCTGGATTTATTTGCTGTGCAGCCCTTTAATTTCCTTTTAAAACCTTTAAAGCCGGAGGTAATAATTAAAAATCTCGATTTAGTTTTAAGCATTGCCCAAAAGCAGGCTAGTTCTTTTGTTTATAAATCCGGCCCTGAAAGTAGAAAATTGCCCCTGAAGGACATTATTTATCTGGAAAGCGACAACCGTAAAGTAATTATCCACACTAGAAACGGCGAGGACGAGTTTTACGGTAAGCTGGAGGATATTTACGCCAAATTGGCGCCACAGCGTTTTCTCTTTATTCATAAATCCATTATTGTTAACTATAATTATGTGGCAAAATTTTCCTATAATGATGTTATACTACTCAATGGTAAAACCTTGCCCATCAGCCAGTCACGCCGCCCGGAAATTCGCCAGCAGGTAACGGAGATAGAAGCGGAAGGAATAATTTCATGGAAATAGCCTATGTTTTAACATATTTGCTGTGCAATCTCTTTCAAGTCTATATAGCCTACTATCTTTACAAGACCTTTTTCCAGGAGCGGGTTTCACCACGGAAGTTAGAGGTCCTCTCTTTTCTCTTATTTTTCGTGGTCAGTTCATTGCTTAATTTGCTTTACCGTTTGCCGGTTCTCAATTTATTTGTGGGCATCTGCGGCTTTTTCCTGTTAACCTTCAACTACCGGGCCTCTATATGGCGCAGAATAATTACAACCTCGCTACTATATATTTTTATGGCCTGTGTGGAAACCTGCGCCGCGGGAATCTTTTATACCATGCCCGTTGATATCACCAGTTATAATGCTAATCAATCTATATTTGTGCCCATTGCCTCAACTATTCTCATGTATGTGGTGTCCCTGTTTTTGGTAAAGCTTAAAAACGTACAACGTGATGTGAAAATACCTGTGCTCTATTGGGTTATGTTGATTAGTATTCCTTTAGCGGCCTTATACTTTCTCCTGCTCACCATGGAGAGCGGCGGCTTGTCGTTGACGAAAATTAGCATCTGCTCCGCTCTGATTCTTGGCATTGTCTTTTCAACCTTTTATCTCTATGATTCTGTTATCGCCCAGATGTCCAGCCGTTTGGAAAACGAGCTTTTAGCCCGGGAAAATAAGTTTTATAGCTATCATTTAGAGCAAATGCGTACATCTCTGGAGGCGAACAGGAAACTACAGCATGATATTAAAAACCACTTTATCGCGATTGAGGCTTACGCCCAAAGGGGCCAAACTACGGAGTTGGTAG
>DXZC01000097.1 GCA_019415505.1 Peptococcaceae bacterium
GTTATAAACGGTGCAGATGACGAAGATAATCACAAACAGGAGCAGGGTTTTGCTAAAGGCTTCCGGGGGCAGGGAAAAGGCGGTGCCTTGGGCCATTTCACCGAAAAAACGCATTAACAGCAGGAAGATTAGCTTGCCGAACACGCAGCCGGTAATAATGCCCATGGCCAGGGAGGAGAGGTTGAGGAAGATGTTTTCCAAAATTATAACCCTGGCGACGTGGCGTTTTTCCAAGCCCAAAATGCCATAGAGGGCAAATTCCTTTTTTCGCTCTTTAATGAGGAAGCTGTTGACATAGAGCATAAAGGGAACCACGATAATAACCATGATTTGGGAGCACATGACGAACATGCTTTGGAGGGAATCGCCGCTGGGCAGGTTGCTGATACTGTCGGAATTGATTAACATCAGCACCATAAAGTAAACGGCAATCATCACAGAGGAGGCCACAAAATAGGGCACATACATTTTTTTATCCCGGAGAATGTTGTTTTTCGCCAGGCGGATAAATACGCTTTTAGCCAATGTCCACACCTCCCTCGGAGAGTACCGAGAGATTAGCCACAATTTTATCGAAAAAGACCTTTTGGCTATCCTCGCCCCTGTATAGCTGGGAGAAAACCTCGCCGTCCTTAATAAACAGCACACGGGAGCTATAGCTTGCCGCCATAGAGCTGTGAGTGACCATTACCACGGTTTGGCCCGCCCGATGCAGCTCTTCAAAAATTTGCAGCAAACGGGTGGAAGCTTTGGAGTCCAAAGCGCCGGTGGGTTCATCGGCTAATACCAGCTTAGGCTCGGTGACAATGGCCCTGGCCACTGCCGCCCGCTGCTTTTCCCCGCCGGAGACCTCATAGGGGAATTTTTCCAGCAAGGGCAGTATACCCAGCATTTCGGCGATGGGGGTGAGGCGGCGCAGCATTTCCGGGAGGGGGGTGTTAGCCAGAACCAAGGGCAGGAGGATATTGTCCTTAATGGTGAAGGTGTCTAGCAGGTTAAAATCCTGAAAGACAAAGCCCAGGTTATCCCGGCGAAAGGCGGAAATTTCCCGGTCCCCAATGGAGCGCAGGCTTTTTCCTTCCAAAAATACATCGCCAGCGGTGGGTTTATCCAGGGAGGCGATGATGTTGAGCAGGGTTGTTTTACCTGCCCCGGAGGGCCCCATAATGGCGACATACTCGCCTTGGGAAACGGAGAAATTAACGTCGCGCAGAGCAGTATATTGATTGGAGCCTTTTTTGGTGTTATAGACTTTTTTTAAATTTTGTACTTGTAATAATTCCATGTTATTACCTCCAATTTCAATTTCTGCTCTTATCATAACAAAGGGGGAAACGGGCAGCCATGGATTGACCTTACATTTCCCGCCCCTAAACTTACATTTTTGTCACAATGGTTTACTCGTCTTGGGGGGTGGCGGCGGGGTTGCCTGGGGTTAGAGAGTTGGGAGGATAGACTTTGCGGAGCTTATGGAGCTTATGGAGTCTGTTAGGACTCAAAACCTAAGACCTAGGGGTCCTAGGGGTTAGGGCGTTAATATGGTTTTAGTGCTCAAGTTGCTTTGCTGTTTACTTGGCTGAGGTTTTAATTTGACTTTGCCGCTAAAGCCGCTGAGGCGATAATTTGCCGCTCGGCTGGAAAAACAGGGTGAGCTGGGGGCGGGTTTACAGGGCCAGTTGCCACTTTTCCTCCAGAACGGGAACTCCCCAGTCGTCGTTGGCCTTGGTTTCAGTGAGTTGAAAACCTGCTTTTGCGTATAGACGCCGGGCCGCTTCCTGGGCGCTGACCGTCCACAGAAAAACCTGGTGGTAATTTTTTTCCCGGCAAAAGTCCAGGGCCATGGTGAGGAGGCGGCGGCCGGCGCCTAAAGCTCTGACCTCCGGTTCCAGGAAAAAGTACCTCAGTTGGGCGATATTATCCTGGGTGTGGGTGATGGCGATACAGCCCGCGGGGCTGCCCTCGTATTCCAGTATCAGCATACAGTCCTTATCTGGGTTAAACTTCGCCACCAGCTCTAACACACCCTTTGTAACGTAGTTTTGCCAAATTTCCGTATTAAATTGCCTTTCCGCCGCATAGAGCGATAATTGCCGTTCTATGACATAAGCTACATCCGACTCTTTATAAGGCCGTATTTTTATGGACCCTGTGGTTATCGTTAAATATTTTTTAATAGTGCGCATAGCCTGGAGCAGTTCAGCTTGGTCCCGGCTCTCCAAGGGGGCGATTAGCTTTTCTATTTGCTGGTCAGAGCGGTTATTTAGCTCTTGGGCAATCTTACTCCCCGCCGCGGTGAGGGATATTTCCCTGTTGCGGTTGTCACAACTCCGGGTCTGTCTGGTAATTAGGCCGTTTTTGGCAAACTTAGCCATTATGCGGCTCATATAGCCGCGGTCAATATCCAAGAGGGAGCATAGCTCCTTGGCTGTGCAGCGTTCTGTTTTGCTGATTTCAAATATTACCCTGACTTCGGTAAGGGAGTAACCTGAGGAGAGAAAGTCCTGCTCTAATAAACCTAAAATAGTGGTATAAAACCGGTTAAAACCCCTTATTTCCGTAATAGCGTCAATCTTTTGCATGATAGTTCACGACCTTTTTTATGGTTTTAAATCAAAATTAGTTGACTTCGTCCACCATTATAACTTATTTAGTGGACTGAGTCAACTATTAATAATGCTCAATTAAAAGAGGGTTATTATGTGAGTTTTGGGGTTTGTAGTATGAAGTTTGCGATATGTTGTAGCGCTAGTGTTACGGTGTGGTGTGGCGTTAGCGTGCGCTATGGAATTAACTGCGCATTGTGATGCGAATTTTGAGTATGTCATGGTAGGGAATTAGCGGTATGTCGGCGGGGAGTTTTGGCATATTGCGGTATGGAGTTAGCGGTGTGCTGCGGAGTGGTTTAGCCGGTATTGTGGTGTGGGAGTTGCTGCGTTGTGGTACCGAGTTAGAGGTGGGCTGCTGTATGGATTTAGTGTGCGCTATGATGTGAGGTTCGTAGCGTTGTGGTGTTGAGTTAGTGGCACGCTGCGAAGTGGTTTAGCCGGTATTGTGGTGCGGAGTTAGTGAGCGTTATGGTACGGAGTTAGCGGTAGACTGTTGTATGGATTTAGTGTTCGCTATGGTGTGAGGTTTGCAGCGTTGTGTTGTTGAGTTTATGTGCGCTGCGGTGTGGGTTTAGCGGGTATTGTGGTGTGGGACTTGCAGCGTTGTGGTAGCGAGTTAGAGGTAGACTGCTGTGTGGGTTTAGTGTTCGCTATGGTGTGAGGGTCACAGCGTTGCGTTGTTGAGTTTATGTGCGCTGCGGTACTGAATTAATGGCGCACTATAGTACGGAGTAGCGTACGTTGTTGTGTTCGCAGCGTTATGTACGGAATTAGCGTCACTCTGGGGTGTGTATTTAGCGTGTGCTATGGTACGGGGTATGCGGCATTGTATTGCCGACTTTGTGGTGTGGAGCGGTGTTGGTTTAGCAGGTATTATGGTGTGGGATTTGCTGCGTTGTGATACCGAGTTAGTTGTACGTTGCTATGTGTATTTAGCGTGCGCTATGTTATCATGTTCGTTACGTTGCGTTACTGAGTTTGTGTGGGCTGCTGTGTGGGTTTAGCGTAAACTATGTTGTTGTGTTTAAAGCGTTATGGTTCGGAGTTAGTGGTACGCTGCGGTATGGATTTAGCGTGCAATATGTTGTGGAGTTATCAGTGTTACGGTGCGGAATTAACAGTACGTTGTAGTGCCACGTTAGCGTCGCGCTGCGCGATTAGCGGTGCATTGTGGGTAAATTTGCGTTCCCCCTGGCGGCCCAATAATCGGTCCTATTCCTGGTTTTCCAGCCGGGGCGGAAAGGTGAGGCTTACGGTTGTCCCCTTCCCTACCTGGGAATCGACTTCTATTTCTATAGCTAAGGCGTCGGCCACGGTTTTCACCAGGTAGAGGCCAATGCCGCTGGCGTTTTTATCCAGGCGGCCGTTGTAGCCGGTAAAGCCCTTCTCAAAGACGCGCTCCCTATCCTCCGGGCGGATGCCGATGCCGCTATCGGCAAGGCGGAGGGTACGGCCTTGGCCGTAAACGCGCACGCCCCCTTTGTTGGTATACTTGGCGGCGTTGGTCAAAAGCTGCTCCAAAATAAAGGCCAGCCACTTGCTGTCAGTGTCAGCCCGCAGGCAAGTTGGCTCGGCTATTACCCCTAAGTCCTTAGCTATAAATAATACTGAGCATTTGCGCACTGCTTCCAAGACAATTTCATCTACATCGTAGTCGCGCAGCATTAAGTCGCTGGCTAAATCCGACAATTTTGTGTAATCCAAGGCCATATCCACATATTGGCGGATTTTAAACAGCTCCTGCTCCGCTATGGCGCTATCGGTTACGCCGCTTTGCAGGGCTAAGTCCAACCCGGAAATGGGGGTTTTAATTTGATGTACCCACATGGTATAGTAATCGCTGATTTCCCCCTTGCGGGCCTCGGCCTGGGCCTTTTCATCGTTTAATAGCTGGTAAAGCCCCTCAATTATCGCGCTGTACTCCTCCTCCAGGCAGTTGCCGGCCTTGGGGAGGCTGCCAGGGTCGATTGTGAGGTTTTCCCTAATTTCCCTCAAGCTATGGAATTTCTGCCGCCAGTCAATAAAGCCCACAGCCAGGGTGAGCAGGAGGAGAAAGCCGAGGATAACCAGGGTATAGCCGATTACCCCCCAAGGCAGAAAGCTGCCAAAGGATATGAGGGTAAGAAATAGGGCGGTAGCTAAATAGAACAATATTAGGCCCTTGCGGTAAGCAAGGTATTTACTTATCTTCCTCAGTAACGACAATATAACCCAACCCTTTCTTGGTTTCAATCAGATCCGCCGGCGCGCCCAAGGCTTCCAGCTTTTTGCGCAGCCGGTTGACGTTTACTGTCAAGGTGTTATCATCCACAAAGCAATCGCTGTCCCACAGGGCTTTCATTAAATCCTCCCGGGAGACAACCTTATTTTTATTTAAAAACAGTAGCCGCAGCATGCGGAATTCGTTTTTGGTCAGCTCGTCCCGGTTGGGGCCGTAAGACACGGCTGTGGAGTTTAAATCTAAAATAAGGCCCCTAGCTTCTACGGTTTCCGGCTCGCTGCTGAAATCATAGCTCCGCCGCAGCAGGGCTTGGATTTTAGCTACCACAATATCCAGGGCAAAGGGCTTGGTGAGATAATCGTCGCCCCCCATGTTCATGGCCATGACAATATCCATATTCTCCGTATGGGAGGATAAGAAAATTATCGGCGCTTGAGAGACCTTGCGAATTTCACTGCACCAGTAATAGCCGTTAAAAAAGGGCAGGGAGATATCTAAAATCACCAAATCCGGGGCAAATTCTTGGAATTCCGTCAGAATATCGTGAAAGTCCGCGGCAATCCTGGCTTCATAGCCCCAATTTGCCAAATGGCGGCAGAGCAGAGTGGCAATGGTGTTATCGTCCTCCACAATGAAAATTTTATACATCATTTGTACCTCTTATGGTTCACAGGTTTTTTCTATTATAACATAATAATTAACAGTTGAAAAATTAGAGTTTTTGGTTTACCATTTATATTATGGATAATTTTGCGTCAAAAAAAGCTAAATTGCATAATCTGCTCCTGACCGCCCCCTCCCCTGCTGTGGCTTATTCCGGTGGCATTGACAGTACCCTGGTACTTTACTTGGCCCAGCAATTATGGCCGGAAAAGGCCCTGGGCATTCTGGTTAAAAGCGAGGCCCAGAGCGAACGGGAGATACAGGCGGCACTGGCTTTGGTCAGGGAGCACCAGCTAAGGGTGGAAGTTGTCGAAATAAGCGTGTTGGCTATTCCCAAGGTGGCACGGAACGACAAAAAGCGCTGTTATCATTGTAAAAGAGCCATGCTCCGAGCTATAAAAGAGGTTGCCGCCGCTAAAGGCCGCGAGGTGGTATACGACGGCTCCAATGCTGACGACCAAAGCCAATACCGCCCCGGAGCCCAGGCTCTGGCAGCGGAGAAAGTAGTTAGCCCCCTACAGCTTTGCGGCTTTACTAAAACAAATGTTCGCCATTATGCTAAGGAGTTGGGGTTGAAAAATTGGCCTAAGCCCAGCGTCCCCTGTTTGTTAACCCGCTTTCCTTACGACAGGGCGGAGCCAATAAACCCGGACCAGCTCAGGCAAATAGATCAGGGGGAGGCCAGCTTGTCCCAGGTTTGCCAGGATAATTTTCGTCTCAGATGGGAAAGGCCCGACGCTGTCAGGTTAGAGGTCAGCCCTGGGGATATGTCCAGGATTATCGGAGCCAGAGAAGAGTTGTTAACGGCTCTGAGGAATTTAGGTTTTAAGCAAGTAACCTTAGATTTAGCGCCCTTTAAAAGCGGCAGCTTTGACCGGCAATAGGCGGGTAGCGGGTAATTTGTGATGGTTAAAGGGGCCGCTGAAAAATTGGATTTAGACTTTAGCAGGGATATTTCCATTAGATACGGAGTAAATACGAGGCGATATAAGGGATGCGGAACCAGTGCTGAGCGGGTACTGAGCAAATATAGGCCAGATACTGAGCAGGTGCGAAGCGATATCGAGCAGATGCGGAACCAGGATTGAGCAGGTAGTGAGCGAATATCGGGCAGATACTGAGCAGGTGTGGAGCATATAGAGCAGATGCGGAACCAGGATTGAGCAAGTACTGAGGGAATACGGGGTAGATACTGAGCAGGTGCGAAGCGGATATAGAGCAGATGCGGAACCAGGATTGAGCAGGTAGTGAGCGAATATCGGGCAGATACTGAGCAGGTGTGGAGCATATAGAGCAGATGCGGAACCAGGATTGAGCAGGTACTGAGCAAATATAGGCCAGATACTGAGCAGGTGTCAAGCATCTGGGCAGATGTGGAATAGATATAGAGCTGTGCGGCAGATTTTAAGGAGGCGGAGAGTATGAATGTTTTATACTGGGATGCAGTAGGCGGCGTGAGCGGCGATATGATGACAGCGGCCCTCTTGGATGTGAGCGACAACGCCGAAGCTTACCTGCTGACGGAGTTGAGAAAGCTGCCCCTTAAACCGTGGCAATGGCGGCGAGAGGAAACCCGCCGCGGCTCCTTTCGGGGGCTAAAGATTGATTATCTGGTGGCAGAGGAGCAGCCTCACCGCCATTTACAGGATATCAAGGAGATTATAGCCCAGGTGGACTACAGCCCAACGGTGAGAGGGCGAATCATTGAGGTTTTTGAGCTGCTGGCTGAGGCGGAAAGCCAGGCCCACGGCATCAGCAAAGAGGAAGTACACTTTCACGAGGTTGGGGCTGACGACACTATTTTAGACATCGTCGGCGTAGTTTTGCTCCTGGATTATTTGGCAATAGACCAGGTTAAAGCTTCACCCTTACCCTTGGGAGGCGGCGTGAGCCAGGGCTGCCACGGGTTGATGCCTCACCCTGCCCCAGCCCTAAACTATCTTTTAGAAGGCGTGGCCATAGAGGGAGTGCCGGGCAAAACCGAAACCGTGACCCCCACGGGGCTGGCCCTGCTCAAGGCCTTTCACGCTGAATTCGGCCCCTTGCCCAGCCAGACGGTAAACAAGGTGGGTTGCGGCTGCGGCAGTCGTGATACTGAACGACCCAATATCCTGCGCTGCTTTTTAGGTACCGTAGCGGAACCGATGCCCTCGACGCCCACAATTTACCGTTTGGAGTGTACGGTAGACGATATGTTAGGCGAGGATATTGGCGCCCTGTGGGAGAGGGTTTGGGCCGCCGGCGCTACGGATATGAATGTAACGCCACTGCAAATGAAGAAAAACCGGCCCGGTCAGAAAATCAGCGTTATGACCGCAAAAGAGAACTTAACCGCAGTGAGCCGTTGCTTATTTCAACATACCTCCACCATTGGCATGACCTGCCAGCAACTGGACCGCCTGGTCTTGGACCGCTGGACCGAGACACGACAAACCCCTCTGGGGGCTGTTACCTATAAGAAGGTCTCAGGCTGGGGCATAACCAAAGAAAAGCCGGAGTTTGAGGATTTACAGGCCCTAGCCAGGGAGCATGGCCTGAGTTTAGGTGAGGCGCGGCGGCTCATAGCCAATGCCACGGAGGAAAGGGAGTAAAGATGAGTCTTAATACCATATTATTTGATTTTGACGGCACCTTAGCCGATACAATACCCGGGATAATGGCTACCATGGCGGCAATTACCCAGAACGATGGTCTGGAATTTTCTCTAACCAAAGCCAGGAACCTAATTGGCCAGCCCCTGGCAGCTATGGGCAATGAGCTGGTGGGCCCGGAGCGAAGCGCCGAGTTTGTCAACTGCTATTTTCAGGAGTTTCCCCACCATGGGGCGAAAATGGTGCGCTTTTTCCCCGGTGTGGAGAGTTTGATTGAGGAGTTACGCGGCCAGGGCTTCACCCTTGGGGTGGTAACCTCCAAGC
>DXZC01000098.1 GCA_019415505.1 Peptococcaceae bacterium
TTCTATGGGTTTGAGAATATAGTCCATACTGTCTAAGACCTCATCTGCCAGACCATGACCAGTACCAAAGACCAAAAGGTAATCCTGGTCATCCCGCTCTATTTTATCGCTAAGCTCCCGATAACCAATAACCTTGGGCCTTATCTTCGCCGAGGTGCCAACGGTTTTAGGTGTATTGCCCCCTGGAGCTTGAATATTTGCCACAGCTTCGGCCAGGGAATCAACCACCTTAACCTTATTCAGAGCATATTTACGGTCAGGATTAACCTTGGAGCCATGGCCCTTAGTCCAATAGCGAATTAAATGGTCAACCAGGTCTTTTTGTTCCTCACCCGGTTGAATTATATAATAGCCGTCAACACCGTAGGTAGCCGCCAGTCTGGCAATATCGTGTATATCCAAGTTAGTTACCGAGGTGGCGATAACATGGCCCTTGGGATCTAACACCGGGTAATGTACTAACGCTATATAAACGCCGCCTTTAGACCTTTGGGCCGCTGCCAGAGGGTTAATAGCCGCCTTATCCTCAGGGGTGAGAGGTATATTAGCCAGTAAATCGGGTCGGTTTTGCCAGGTTCTCTTTAACCCCTGGCGCCGGCGCCATTGTTCTATAACTTTATGGTCGCCGCATAAAAGAACATCGGGAACAGATAAGCCACGAAACTCACGGGGCCTGGTATATTGGGGTTGTTCCAAAATACCCTCATTAAAGCTTTCCTGGGCTAAAGACGCCGCATCACCCAGAACCCCCTCTAATAAGCGCACTATAGAATCGGTCATGACCATAGCGGGCAACTCGCCGCCGGTGAGTACATAATCGCCAATGGAATACTCGCTGGCCTTAGTCAATTCCGTGACCCGCTGATCTATACCCTCATAATGTCCTGCCACGATAAACAGCCGCTTTTCCTTGCTAAAGGCCACAGCGTCCTCCTGGGTAAAGGTCTTTCCCGCCGGGGTGGTAATAATTACCTTATCCCCTTGAGAATAGCCCTGGGCCTCTAAAGCCGCCATAATTGGTTCCGGCTTTAAAACCATACCCGAACCCCCGCCGTAAACCTGGTCGTCAGCTAGATGGGGATCCTCGGCATAGTCCCGGATATTGTGAACGCCAATCTCAGCGAGGCCCTTATCCTGGGCCCGCTTCATCATAGACGCCTCCAGGGGGGCAAACATCTCAGGGAACAAAGTCAATATGTCAATTTTCATGATATTTACAAGCCTCCAAGAGTCCGGGCAATAGGGCCACGGTTATTTTTCCCGCTGCTAAATCCACCTTCTGTACCACTTGTTTTACAGCAGGCAGTAGTAGATAATCGCCGTTACCCATAGCAACCCGGTAAACGTCGTTGGCGCCAGTGTTGATTACTTCTTGCAGGGTTCCCAAAGTTTTACCTTCAGCGGTAATTACCGCCAAACCCTCCAACTGAAAGATATAGTATTCGCCCTCAGGTAAATCCCCGGCCGCATCTGGGGGAACCTGCAAAAGGGAACCCTGCACAGCCTCGGCAGCGTTCCTATCCCCTATTTCGGCAAAGTCAATTATTAAAGCCTCTTTGTGAGGACGGCAGGAAACCACCGTTACCTCCTGGCCGTTAGCAGCAAGAGTCATTTTACTGCCCTTATCAAAGCGGTGCGGGTTAGAGGAAAGGGAAATAACCTTCACTTCCCCTTTTATGCCATGGGCGGCTATTATTTTGCCAACGTCTATCATACTTCCCTCATACGCAACAGCGACCGAGAAAATTTTTCCTCGGTCACGCTGTAATTCGTTCAAACAATATCCAAACTGGCTTTTTCGTTGTTCTTGGTGGCGTAGGCTTTCAATACCACACGGATGGACTTAGCAATCCGCCCCTGTTTACCTATGACCTTACCCATATCGTCAGGGTTAACGCTTAATTCCAATATGGTGGAATGCTCTCTTTTCTTCTCTTTGACTTCCACGTCCTCAGGGTGTTCCACCAAAGAAGAGGCAATATATTCGACCAATTCTTTCATGTCTGACACTCCTTATTTGATGCCGGCCTTTTTGAATAGATTTTTCACGGTATCAGAAATCTGAGCGCCGTCTTCAATCCATTTTTTGGCCTTCTCTTCGTCAATTTTTATTTCCGCCGGGTTAGTTAAGGGATTATAATAACCCAAGGTTTCAATAAATCTGCCGTCTCTGGGATAGCGGGAATCCGCCACCACGACTCTGTAAAAAGGTGATTTCTTTGCGCCCATTCTTTTCAATCTAATTTTAGTTGCCACTTTAATTTCCTCCTAGTGTATTTAAACTTAAATTATTAAAATTTGTGAATAATTCACATAATAATTATTAAAACTTAAAGGCCGGGAAAATTCAATTTACCCCTTTTCTTTTTCCCACCGTTGCCACCAAACTGTTTCATCAGCTTTTTACTCTGTTCAAACTGTTTCAAAAGGCGGTTGATATCCTGCACGGAAGTGCCGCTACCAGCTGCTATACGCTTTTTACGGCTGCCGTTCATCAAAGCGGAATCCCGGCGTTCTTCCGGCGTCATACTTTGAATGATAGCTTCGGTTTTTTTCATCAAACCTTCATCTATTTCTAAATTTTTCAAGGCCTTATTAGAGCCAACACCGGGTAGCATATTTAAAAGCTCCTGCATGGAACCCATTTTTTTCATACCCTGCATTTGCTCGTAAAAGTCCTCCAGAGTGAATTGGGATTTCAGAATCCGCTCTTCCAGTTCCTTGGCTTTTTCTTCATCATATACGTTCTGGGCTTTTTCAATCAAGGTGAGCATATCGCCCATACCCAAAATACGAGAAGCCATACGGTCAGGATAGAAAACCTCTAGAGCATCGCTTTTCTCACCCATGCCCACAAATTTTATGGGGCAGCCGGTTACAGCCTTTACCGATAATGCGGCGCCACCCCTGGCGTCACCATCCAGCTTAGTCAAAATTAAGCCGCTAATGGATAATGTGGCGTTAAATGATTCCGCCACGTTTACAGCATCCTGCCCGGTCATAGCGTCCACTACCAGCAATATTTCGTGGGGTTGCACCAAGTTTTTAATATCATTCAATTCCGCCATCAGCTCTTCATTGACATGGAGCCGGCCAGCGGTGTCCAAAATGACAATATCATTGCCGTGGGTTTTGGCGTGTTCTAAGGATCCTTGCGCCACAGCCAAAGGGGTACTATCAACAGTCTTAGCAAATACCGGTAAGCCTAGGCCCTCGCCGACTACCTGTAATTGTTTAATGGCAGCGGGACGCTGTAAGTCACAAGCCACCAAAAGGGGGCGGCGGCCCTGGCTTTTAAAATAATTGCCTAATTTACCTACAGTGGTGGTTTTACCGGCCCCTTGCAAACCAGCCAGCATAATTATAGTTGGCGGTTTAGAGGCAATTTCGATTTTACTTTCTTGGGAGCCTAATAAATCAATTAATTCCTCGTTAACAATTTTTACAACCTGCTGCCCCGGAGTAAGGCTTTCCAGTACCTCAGCCCCTAAAGCCCGCTCCTTGACTGTGCTAACGAAGCTTTTCACCACTTTAAAGTTTACATCAGCTTCTAAAAGGGCCAGACGGATTTCCCGCATTGAATCATTAATATCCGCTTCAGATAGCTTGCCCTTACCTTTAAGTTTATTAAATGTTTCCTGTAGCTTTTCAGCTAAAGAACCGAATACTGCCATAATTACCGCCTTTCCACTGCGTCAATGGCATTGACCTCAGCTATTATATCTGATAACACGGTTTTATCCGCCGCGCCGGCCGTTAACTCGCCAACCTTTTGCCGGAGAATGGCAACATGGTGGGATATTTCCATAAATTTACCGGCCAGTCCCAGTTTATCTTCGTATTCTTCTAATATGGCGTCAGTGCGTTTAAGCATATCATGAATAGCTTGGCGGCTCACAGCGAGATTTTCCGCAATCTCCCCCAGGCTCATATCTTCGCTATGCACTAAATCGTAAACTTCCTGTTGGCGTTGGGTCAGCAGGGGGCCGTAAACGTCGAACAACAAGGCCTTTCTACCATATTCATCCATACCTATCTCCTGTCAAGGAAAAATACTTTACATAGTTTACCATAGGGAGTCTTTAAAGTCAAGGGAATTAGAGGAAATTCCTCGCTCGAAGAAAGTCGCGCAAATAGCTGTCTATATCATTGCCTTCCAAATAAACTTTTCTGATAATTGAGGACATAGTTCCAGAGGTTATCAGTCCATTCATGGTTGAGAGCACATCCTTAATTTCCGGGTAAGCCAGGAGGAATTCGTCATTACCCACATAACAGGCCAGCTCTGGCGTAAAAAATCGTTGATCATCCTTTAGTAGATACAAATTATACATATTATTATATACCGAGGTTTGCGGCCCAACCATTATGTCAATATCCCCCCGCCGTAAGGCGAAAAAGCCCTCCTCCTCACTGTATACCTTCGCGTCTTGAAATTTCAAATCATAGGCCTTACATAGGGCCTTATAGCCCTTGCTCCGGGCGTAAAAGGATTCCTCCATACCTATAACCATATCCCCCGCCAAAGGCTCCAAGGAGCTTATGCCAGAGGTGCGATCCAACCCTAGTTCATCCCTGAGCTCTGGGGTCATATAAAGGGTAAGTCCGCCGTCATAACCAATACTTTCAGAAACATACACGCCTTTTTCCAACATTGCATTTTGTAGCTGTACCAAAATCACAGCGTATTGCAAGTCATCAGCCGGTAAACCGAGGGCATTTAGATAAATAGAACCTGTATAATCAAAGTACAAATCTATTTTATTGTCCCGCAAATCATTATAAAGCGACTTAGAGGTAACATTTTCCTCTTGCACAATTTTAACTTGATGGTTGGTTTTTTCCATAATAAGAATGGAAGCTAGATTAGCTAAAATTTCACCTTCTCTAGTATTTTTAGTACAAATACGCACTTCCTGGCTATTTACAGCTTCTTCCCCTTCGCTTTGGCCGCAACCGCACAGGGAGAGAGTCACAAAAACTATTAAACAAATAAGCCCAAAAATTTTTACTTTCATATTACCACCGCATCCACATATACAAGATAATTTAATATTTTATCATATATTCCCCTATTTAACAATAGAGCCAGTATATATATGGTTTTTTCCCCACAAAAATGTTATAATAACTTAAAAAGCAATTTAGGTTAGGAGTTATAAAAATGACAGATAAATGTGTAGCTTGGGATACTATAACCAATTTCGTGACAGAAGCCTTTTGCGGCTATGGCGTACCCAGGGCTGACGCGGAAATTTGCGCGGACGTACTTATTGAAGCGGATCGGCGGGGCATTACCTCCCACGGGGTTAACAGATTTAAACCTATTTATATAGACCGCCTCAAAAAGGGTATACAAAAACCAGTGACAGAATTTGAAATACTACGGGAAACACCCACTACCGCTGTGATAGACGGACACGACGGCATGGGTCAAGTCATCGCCTACCGTTCCATGAGTCTAGCTATAGAGAAGGCCCAAAAATATGGCATGGGCATGGTAGCTGTACGCAACTCCACCCATTATGGCATTGCCGGCTATTATGCAACTATGGCCACGAGCCAAGATTGTATTGGCATAACTGGCACCAACGCACGCCCCTCCATTGCCCCAACCTTTGGGGTGGAAACCATGATGGGCACTAATCCCCTTTGCCTCGGCCTCCCTACTGACGAGGACTTTCCCTTTGTCATAGATTGCGCCACCTCCATAACCCAACGGGGTAAAATTGAATATTGGGCCAGACTGGACCAAGCAACGCCGGAGGGTCTGGTTATCACGAAGGACGGCAATACTCTCACCGACTCCGCAGAAATTCTCACCGCTTTATCCCAAGGGGAAGCAGCCTTTGCACCCTTAGGCGGCATAGGCGAAGAACTGGCCGGCTATAAGGGTTACGGCTATTGCTGCGCTGTTGAGATACTCTCAGCCGCTTTACAGAGCGGACAATATATGAAAATGCTTACCGGCTTAGACGCCAATGGTAAATCCGTGCCCTATGGCCTGGGGCATTTCTTTATAGCGGTTGATACCAATGCCTTTATGGGCGCTAAAGCGTTTAAGGAAACAGCTGGCAATATTCTGCGTGAATTGAGGAATTCAGAAAAAGCTCCCGGCGCTAACCAAATATTCACTGCTGGGGAAAAGGAGTATTTAGCCAAGCAGAGCTCAAAAAATAAAGGTGTTCTCGTCAACGAGGCCGTACAGAAAGAGCTTAAAGAGGTTCAAATAGAGCTAGGGCTTGACCAATATGACTTGGGCTTTTAAAACGGTAATAAGACGCAATCGCATAACCACATAACCAAAACCAATTATAGTCGTTCATATTTTAATACAAAACAACGCCAAAACCTAGTTAGGCGTTGTTTTCATATCTTGCTCTCAGATTTCTTGAGACGGAAGCACCTCAAGGGATGGCATGAAACCACCCGCTATGTGCAATAGTAAAATTAAGGTAGACACTTGAAAAACCACCATGTATTTACCTTTTTGTTATGCTAAAATGTAGTAGGATGTAAAAAATGAAAAAAGGACAAAAACTAGAAATCATAGGTAAACACCTAAATGAACATATTTACTTGACAACTGCACTAAAGGGTTGCGGCGGAGGGTGGCACTCCCATAGCCTAGCCAATAGAATAGAAATATTCAAGCTGTTACTCTGAAGGAATAAGATTTTTTCAGGCCAATTAAGCCAAAAGCCTATCTCATACACAGTGTTTACGCATGCAACATACTGCACTTCCTCCTATGTATAGCCGAAAACTAATATCAATCTCTACAAGGAGAGTATACGGAATATATCAGCGCTTATTGGCATGAAATTCTTCATACCAAACCAATACATTTAAACTGAAACAGTGTTAAAAATAATCCGCTATTATTTAGCAATACGCAAAATAATAGCGGATTATAATAGTTGGAAAAAACAAGTTAAAGCCTGCTTTTAAAATACCTACCCTCTTATTTTAAAGGCGGTGTAAACTTAGCCAAAACAGCTATGCCATCTTTTCCGGCGGCAATTTTATGAGGTACCCCTTTCGGCATTACTCCCAAACTGCCCACCTCATACTTTACATCCTTCTGTCCTATAGTGCAGATACCATCCCCCTCAATAACCTCATGTATCTCCACCGCGTTTTCGTGTTGGTGAAAGTCCAACACGCAATTAGGCTCCACTTTTACTATATGGCAGCTGATCAGACCATCGGTCATATCTCCCGTTACCAAATGTTTTAAATACACGCCTGTAAATTTTGCATGGGGTGTATATTCTATATCAGCTGCTTTTACATCCTTTTTTAATGTATATATATTTCCTCTTTCAAATTTTTCGCGCACTATCAAACGCTCCTTCCACAAATAAAATTATATTATGCGTACATAATCAAAACATTTATCATAATAGTCACCTATATACAATACCCGATAGATGCTATTTATATCTTCAACTAATTTCTCCTCCTGCCACTTCGTAACATAAGGATAATAAAGTACAGTATAAACCACCTTGTTCATAGAGGCTACAATATTAGTCTTTTTAATACCATTGGCATAGTAAAACGATAAACGCCGTTCCCTTTGTACCCTCTCCTCTTCATTGGCGGCATGTTCTAGGCTTTCCACCTCTAAAATCAATCCGTCGTATTCATTTAAGGCTCCAGACAAAAGTTTTAAAAACTTAGCGCCGTAACCGTCGCTGCGGTATGGCTTCAGTATAGCAAAATAATCTAATAATAAATTTTTACTTTTACCGTCCTTTCCCACTATGGCATAACCACGCATCACATTGTTTTCAAAAAGTCCAAAGCACAGGTATTTATCACCATGCTTTAAATCTAAAATCATCTGCAACGGCTTTTGTTCGTCGCGGGGGAAATCATTAACAAAATGGTTCTCATAAAGACTTTCTAATTCTTGGTCACTTAATTCTCTGATTTTCAGGAAATTCATAATTCACCTTGTAAAATCGTTGTAATCCTTTCTTGCTGTAAATTTATTATGGGCACGACTTCGCCCCTGGGGCCTGGGCCAAAGCCCAATTTTCGTTCTAGCCAGACAATATCATGCCAAGCTCCAGCCTTATAGCCGCACTTGGGAAAATGTCCAACTTCGGCAAAACCCATAGCCTGATGGAAGGAAATGCTTTCGGGGTTAGGGTAGGTAATACATGCATAAAGATTCTCAACATTTTGTAAGCGTAAAATAGCAATGAGAGCCATATACAATTTCCTGCCAAGGCCCCGGCCACGGGCTTCACTAGCAACGTAAACAGACGTTTCCACATTCCAACGGTAAGCAGCTCTCAGCATATGGGGAGATGCATAGGCAAAACCCCTAATAACACCGGGAGCTTCCTCTGCCACTATATAAGGA
>DXZC01000099.1 GCA_019415505.1 Peptococcaceae bacterium
CGCTCCCGTACCATAACCCCGGTAATAGAAGCCACTGTATCGTTAAGGCTCTCAATATGCTGTACGTTAACGGTGGTGTATACATCTACCCCGGCCTTTAACAATTCATTTATATCCTGGTATCTTTTGTCATGGCGGCTTCCTTCAGCGTTAGTATGGGCTAATTCATCCACTAGAATCAGCCGGGGCATTCTCGCCATGGCGGCGTCCAAATCAAACTCTTGCAGGGTAATGTCGCCATGTTGTACTGTGCGGGTGGGGAGTTGTTTTAAGCCATTGAGCAAGGCGGCGGTTTCCGGCCTGGCATGAGGCTCTACATAACCGGCGACTACATCAATTCCTCGTTTCTGGGCAGCGTGCGCCGCCTCCAGCATAGCGTAAGTTTTGCCGACGCCGGCAGCATAGCCGAAGAAAATTTTTAAATGCCCTTTCTTTTCCGTTGCTTCCTCACGACTAATAGCCCGTAATAGCTGCTCCGGGTCTTGTCTTGGCCGTTCCATTGAGCCGCCTCCTTTCCTTGTTCAATAAGTTATAGCAAAGTTATATGATATAAAATTATAGCATATTAGATGTCTGATTGCCACTTGGCTGCTTTACGCTTTCATACAGACTATGAATAAACTCTGTAGCCAGCTGGGCTGAGGCAGCATCTTGCCACAATACTTGTTGTGATATTTGCTTATGATTTAAGGGGTCTGCGGGCAGATTCGTGCTACAGCGCTTAATTGGCGTTAAGTTTAGGTATTGGCTATGTATATGGTATTTTGACAAAGCGCCGGTATTGACTGCTTCTGAAACAAAGCCAATATCTATTTTATCTGTAGTAAGACCTTGAATTATCGCCGCGTCTTTATCGGTATAAAGATATACTTCCACATTGGCGTGGGCTTTAAAGAATTGCTGCTGATAACACAAGATGCAGTCTGCTGTCAGGGGAGAGGAAAAGCCGAGGCGCAGGGGGATTTGTTTTGGCGGGGCCGGACTATCCGAAAAATCCCAATTGAGGTCGAAAATCCGGTCTAGCCTATTTATGATAAAGTAGCCGCTCAGGTAAAAGGCGGTTAAAACCAGGATAAATAGTATGTTCCACATTTTCTCACCTCCTGGTAATGTTTTTCAATTCTTAATAGTAGGGCCAGGCCCTAAGCAGATAAGCCCGCTGACTTGCGCCGCGGGCTTTAACATTGACTTATCTGGGTTTTGCTGCGCCCAATCCGGCGGTATCGGAGAAATAGGAAATAACGCAGCGGCGCGTGATAATGCCGCACAGGGCTTGCCGGTCATCGACAATGGGTACAAAATTTTGCTCCAGTATAGCATTGATAACTACTGTAGATTCCGCTGTTATAGGCAAAGGCGGGCAGAAATCCTGGCGCAGAATGGTTTTGAGAGTGTATTTTTCCTGGGCTCGCATTTCCGTAGCGCCAACGTCAATAATATGGCGGAGGAAATCACCCTCTGTTACGCAGCCTACATATTTATCCCCTTGATCAAGCACAGGAACGGCGGTATAACCGTGGCGCAGCATAATCTCTAAGCCTTGGCGAATAGTGTTGTCCTGGTGCAAAAATATGGTACATACTTTGGGAATCATAATTTGGGCTATATTCATAGTCATAAAATCCCGTCAAGCATTAGATTAACAGCGAGTACGTTAACGGTTTTTTCACCAAAAATACCCAGGAATTTGCCGGAGGAGCATTTTTCAATTATTTCTCGGATTTCCTCTTCACTCATATCGTTGGCTTGGGCAATTCTAGCTACCTGGTATTCTGCTGCCGCCGGTGAAATATGAGGGTCAAGGCCGCTGCCGGAGCAGGTAACCAGGTCTACTGGTACAGCAGTCTCGTCCATATCGGGGTTGGCTTGCCGCAGCATTTCTACTCGTTCTGCCACCAAGTCCTCATATTCCTGGCTGGCAGGGCTTAGATTGGAGGGGGCGGCGTACATCAAGGTGTTGCCTGCCTTATCTTTATAGGTAGATGCGTCTATATTCATAATACGTCCCCACATATGCCCTTCATCTGTATATTGTTGTCCTAACAGTTCGCTACCGTATTTTTTGCCGTCTACCTCAATAATGCTGCCATTGGCCTGGTCAGAAAAAAGCAGTTGGCCTATACCGGTAACGACTCCTGTGTAAATTACGCCGCATAGCAGGGAAAAAATCAGGAAAATGATGGCCGCCCGCGGCAGTATTTTTTTTATGACTTGCATAATGTTTACCTCCTTATACCAATCCCAATGCGGTGAGAAGCAGATCAATAAGTTTTATAAAGACAAAGGGAGCTGCCAGACCGCCAAGGCCGTAAAGCAAAAGGTTATGAGCCAGGAGTTTACCGGCGGGAACCTCACGATATTTAACTCCCTTGAGGGCTAGGGGTATCAGGGCAATGATAATCAAAGCATTGTAAATAATGGCTGAGAGCACTGCGCTTTGGGGGGAGTGCAGACCCATGATATTGAGGGCCGACAGGCCAGGATAAAGGCTCATGAACAGAGCGGGAATAATAGCAAAATATTTTGCTACGTCATTGGCAATAGAAAAGGTGGTCAGGCTACCCCTAGTCATCAGCAGTTGTTTACCTATACGCACTATATCAATGAGCTTTGTGGGGGATGAATCTAAATCCACCATATTGCCGGCTTCCTTGGCGGCTTGGGTGCCGCTATTCATGGCTACGGCTACATCAGCCTGGGCCAAGGCCGGGGCGTCGTTGGTACCGTCGCCGGTCATGGCAACCAAATGTCCCTTGCTTTGGTAATCTCGTATGAGCTTTAGTTTAGCTTCCGGCGTGGCCTCAGCCAAAAAATCATCCACTCCAGCTTCAGCCGCAATGGCCGCTGCTGTAATGGGGTTATCTCCGGTTATCATGATGGTTTGGATACCCATTTTGCGCAGGTCGGCAAATTTTTCCTGTACCCCTTGCTTAATGATATCCTTAAGGTGAATTACACCCAGTATTTTGTGGTTTTTCGCCACCACCAACGGCGTGCCGCCCTGGGAGGCAATAGATTTTACAGCCTCATCGCAGGCTGCGGAATAAACCCCGCCGCCTTCTTTGACATATTTTTCTAGGGCGTCCGCCGCGCCTTTGCGAATTTCGTTGCCAGCGTAATCTACGCCGCTCATACGGGTAGAGGCTGTGAAGGGGATAAAGGTCATGCCTTTATCCTGGATATTCCGACCCCTGATGCCGAATTTTTCCTTAGCCAGCACAACTACGCTTCTGCCTTCGGGGGTTTCATCAGCTAGGGAAGAAAGCTGGGCGGCGTCGGCCAAGTCCATAATATCGGTTCCGTCCACCGGTATAAACTCGCTGGCCTGGCGGTTTCCTAAGGTAATGGTACCGGTTTTATCCAGCATAAGTATATCTACATCGCCAGCGGCTTCAATAGCCCGGCCGCTCATAGCCAAAACATTGGCTTGATTGAGACGGCTCATGCCCGCTATACCAATAGAGGACAGCAAAGCGCCGATTGTGGTAGGAGCCAGACAGACGAGAAGGGCCACTAAGGTCGTGAGGGAAGTGGGATTTTCAATACCCGCTAGCTGGGCGGAAAAAGTTGAGTAAGTATAGAGTGACATAGTGACCAAAATAAAGATGATAGAAAGGGCTACGAGGAAGATTTGCAGGGCAATTTCATTGGGTGTTTTCTTGCGAACTGCTCCTTCAACCATGGCAATCATCTTATCAAGAAAGCTTTCCCCAGCTTCACTGGTAACTCGTAAGATTAGCCAATCAGAGAGGACCGTGGTGCCGCCAGTCACGGCGCTGCGGTCACCGCCTGATTCCCGGATAACCGGGGCGGATTCACCGGTAATGGCGCTTTCGTCTACAGAGGCGGCGCCGTCTATTACCTCGCCGTCAGCGGGAATTTGTTCCCCGGCTTTAACTATTACAATGTCCCCTGTTTTTAGGGTAGCGGAAGGTACAACCGTGATATTTTCCCTCTCCGCGGGTGAGGGGATTTTGTTGGCGTCTACCTCTCTTTTTGAGGCCCGCAAGGCGTCTGCCTGGGCTTTACCCCGTCCTTCAGCAATTGCTTCGGCGAAATTAGCAAATAGCACCGTAAACCAAAGGATGAGGGCAATAGCCAAGGTATAACCAGAGGGGGCGTCTTTAAGCCCAAAGAGGGAGACTAGCCATAAACCGGTGGTGAGAATAGCAAAGATGTAAACAAGCAGCATCACCGGACTTTTAACCTGAGTTTTCGGGTTTAACTTAATAAAGGAATCTTTTATTGCTCCACTTAACATTTTGCCGTTAATTAAGGAGCTTTTGGTCTTTGCGACCATATTTAACACCTCCTTAGTGCATACTGCTGAAAAATTCTGCCAGAGGTCCTAATGACAACGCTGGGAAGAAGCTGAGAGCGCCAATGAGAAGCACGATGAGAATCAGCAGAAAGACAAACATGGCATTAGTGGTAGATAGGGTACCTGCGGTGGCGGCTATTTGTTTTTTACCAACCAGGCTGCCGGCAATAGCCAGAGTACCAATAATTGGTAAGAACCGGACAAATAGCATCACAAGCCCCAGGGAAACATTTAAAAAGACTGTATTGGCATTAAAGCCGGCAAAGGCTGAGCCGTTATTGCCGCCAGCAGAGGAGTAGGCGTACAGCAATTCGGAAAAACCGTGGGCGCCGCCGTTATTTAAACTGTCGGCCACAGCCGGCACAGCCGCCGCTATACCGCTGCCCACTAAGATACCAATGGGGGTGGCCAGGCAGACAAGAACAGCCCATTTCATCTCCTGGGGCTCAATTTTTTTGCCGAGAAATTCCGGGGTTCTGCCAACCATCAGACCGGCGATAAATACCGCCAATATGGCAAAGGCCAACATCCCATATAGTCCGCAGCCGACGCCTCCGAAAATTACTTCCCCCAGTTGCATTAAGAGCATGGTGATCATGCCGCCTAGGGGTGTATAGCTGTCATGCATGGAGTTTACCGAACCGTTGGAGGCGGCAGTAGTGAAGGTGGCCCAAGTTGCGGAGGTGGCAATGCCAAAGCGGGTTTCCTTACCCTCCATATTGCCTCCGGCTTGGTCTGTTGTCGATATATCAACAGTGCCGTCCTGGGCTAGTTGGGGCGTTGCTAGCTGTTCGTTAACAGCTACCGTGCCCAGAGCCAGGGCCAAGCATATAAACATAGCTGCGAAAATGGCTAAGCCCTGTTTTTTATTTTTAACGCTTCTGCCAAAGGTAAAGCAGAGGGCCGCCGGTATGAGCAGCAGGGAAATCATTTCCAATAAGTTAGTGAAAGCATTGGGGTTTTCCAGGGGGTGGGCTGAGTTGACGCCCATATAGCCCCCGCCGTTTGTACCGCTTTGCTTAATAGCTACCTGACTGGCGGCAGGTCCCATAGGTACAAATTGTTCAGTTATTATTTGGGCGCCGTCGATAACCTTGCCGTCAACAGTTACTGTATTTGTTGAGGTATCTATTGTAGCGTCCTCTAGCACCTCTCCTGCTTCGTTAACGGCAATGGGTTCCACAAGGCTGACGGCTTCAGCGGGTTTTAAGTTTTGTACCACACCGCCGCCTACCAGGCAAAGAGCTATAACTAAATTTAAAGGAATTAAAATATGAACCACAATACGGGTCATATCTACCCAGAAGTTGCCTAGCCCGTTGGCCTTGACCTTAATAAAGCCTCTAATGAGAGCAAATAATACGGCAATACCTGTAGCCGCTGAGACGAAATTCTGTACTGTGAGACCTAAGGCCTGGGTTAGATAGCTAAGGGTGGATTCGCCGCTGTAAGCCTGCCAATTAGTATTGGTTACAAAGCTTGAGGCAGTGTTAAAAGCTAAATCCCATTTTACGCCGGCTAATCCTTGGGGATTGCCGGGTAAAATACCTTGTAAGAGCTGTAGTAAAAACAAAAAGACAATTCCTATACCGGAAAAGATTAGGACGCTAACCGCGTATTGTTTCCAATTCATCTCCTCGTTTTTATCTAGGCGCATTACCTTGTATACTAGATTTTCGCAAGGTGTTAGCAGCTTGGAAGGAAATGTTTTCTCGCCGTTCATAACCTTTTTAATGTAAGCTCCTAAAGGAATTGCCAGAATTACGAGGATTACCAGATACAAGATGTATTGTACAACTGCGCTCATGACTGATTATCCCCTTTCATTAAAATATAGATGTAGTAGAATAGCAAAGCTGTGGTGCATACACCGATGATACCAACTATAATTTGCATTTTTCTCCCTCCTTCTTAGCCAAGTATACATCCCATTTTATTAAATTGGCATAAACATTCCGCTAGAAGCCATTAAGATAGCATAAAGATATCTTTAAATTGCTGGTGTGGCTGGTGGCAGAAGACTAAAGGAAGTTAACTGCTGGTTAAAATTCCCTAACTATTATGCTTGCGCTCTGGGATAGGAATATAACAAAAGAAACGACCTACCTCCTTGGTAAGTCGTCTCTTTTTATAATTAATGAACTGTAAAGGAATTTTTTGGCTAAAAAATAGGGTTTATTTTTGTTCCGCCCACTCGGCGTCGGTATCCGCGACTATACGGCGGAGTTCAGCCAATACGTCTTGGGACAGGGGGTTAGAGGGTTGATGTTCAGCGATAATTTTCTTGGCTTTTTCGCTGGCTCTGGTTGCCATGTCTTTACCGTCTACTTCCGCCCAATTAGCGCGGTTATGACGATCGAGCATTTCCGGACGCGAGCCTATTTCACGCATATATTTCATGGTCTGTTCCGCCATCATGAAATCGCCGCCAGGTCCAATCTCCTTGATTGTTTCCACAGCTAAGGTTTCATCGTTAACGGGAATACCGTTTAATACATACTTAATCATTTTAAAGAAATCATTATCCATAACCAGTTGAGCATGGCTGTAGGATATGCCGGATTCCAATAAGCCGGAACCATAAATAATATTCGCGCCGGAGAGAGCTGTCAATAAGCCAGTCAAAGTTTTTTCATGGCCGATTTGGGCGTCTAACTTCTTGCTATCAGCCTAACCACCGGCACAGAAGTTGGGTAAATTGTAGAATCTGGCAATATTGGGCAGAGCGCTGTTCATCATAGCACATTCAGGAGAACCCATTGGGGTAGTGGTTAAACGTAAATCAAAGGCCATAGAGGAACCGCCGTAAATTACCGGAGAACCTCTGCGGATTAACTGATGTAATACTATGGAGGCCAACATTTCCACGTTATGGATAACTAAGGAACCAGCCAAAGTAATAGGACCGGAAACACCAGCCATGACCATGGAAATCAAGTTACAGGGAACGCCCGATTCAGCAGTTGCTTTTAAACCGGTGCAAAGGGTATCGTCCATTTTTAACGGACTGGTAGGACAGCAATTACAGGTCAAAATGGGTCTTTCTTGAAGCTTGTCATGGCCACCCATTACTGCCGCTGCCATATCAATAATTTTTTGTGCTCTGGCTCCGTTGCCAGGGCCAAATATCATGTGCTTTGTCGTATTGGGCATCAGCGCCTCGGCTTCATGTAACGGTGCGGTATCGAGAGGTGCGTCGCTGGCGGTTAGGGAGCGCTCGCAAATATCAATAGCATCTAGAGCGTCGGTAAGCTTAGCTTGGTCCGCTAAATCCTGTTTGACGGAATCTCTCAATTCTTCGCTAACGGGATCATAGATCTTTACGGCTTGCCCGAAGGTACTTACATAAACCTTTCTACCTTCTAAAGCTAAATCATTTTTAGGATCTCTACCGTAAAGAGTTACCCGGCTGGGCGCACTGTTTACAGCGTCGTCAATCATGAATTCGGGGAATTTAACAATGCAGGTCTCTTCATCTACAAAAGCCCCGTTGTCCCTTAAAAGGTCACGGTATTCCTTCATACCTACGATAAGACCGGTATCCCTCAGAATTTCTACGGAGGCGTAATGTATAGCCTTTATTTCGTCCTCAGTAAAGACATTTAGGCTCAAGCCGTCGTTGTTTAAAGATGCGGAATCTTTATTTCTTTTTGTCATTTTGACCCTCCTTTGCCTATGGCACTAGCCACAACATATGGCATTTTTAATTAATAGCTTTATAGCATCCATGGATACTATTTTATCATGCAAGTATTATGCCAACCTTGCCAGAAATTAAAATTTATTTTAGTATTCCTTGGCTAGTAGTTTAATAAGCCTTCTTCAATAAGCCTTTTTTGCTATGTTAAGGCTAATAAGCTTGAAAAGCTCAAAAATTTTAATATTATTTGCTTTTTTGGCAAAGATATCTTACAATTAAGTCATGATGACTTAATTGTTAAGTCGTGATGACTTATTGCGAAAAGTCGAATTTATTGTCATGGTGCTAAATGGCTTATTTTTCTCTAAATAAATTGGCATGAGTTTTGCTTAATAATAGTTATAGCTGTCTCT